>NZ_JBFUHV010000027.1:0-96308 GCF_056402215.1 Rhodococcus sp. P4_B6
GGGGACCGGGGCTGCCTGCGCGACACCCGCGACCGCCGGGGCCTCACCCGCCGCGGCGGCGACCTCGGCCGGTGGGATGCCGTTGGCGATGACGCCGTCGATGCCCTTGAAGAACACCCCGGCCATCTTCTTCGCGACGCCGGTGATCATCCGCTGCCCGACGCCGCCGACCATGCCGCCGACGACGGCGTCCGCGTCGTAGCTGAGCAGGGTGCCGCCGTCGCGTTCCTCGAGCCGCACCGTCACGTCGGCCTTGACGGTGCCGGGCGCACCGGCTCCGGACGCCGTCATCACGAACGACTGGGGCCGATTCTGCTGCGACAGAATCACTTCGCCGTCATAGGTGCCCTTGATGGATGCGACGCCCGCGGTGATGGACAACTTGTAATGGTTGTCGCTGACCTGCTCGAGGGACTGCACCCCGGGAATGGTGGCCGCGAGGACCTTTCCGTCCTGCAGGTTGTCGTACACGGCCTCCGGCGGTGCGGTCAGTAGGGCGGTGCCTGCGATTCTCATTCGTTCTCCTTGCTCTGTGACGACGCGTGCGCGAGGCGAAGCTCGAACAACTCCGAAGGGGATATCGGCATGGATGTGATCGGGATGCCTTCCGCGTCCTCGATCGCGGCGGCGATGACGGCGGACGTCGGAATCACGCCCGCCTCGCCCGCACCCTTCATACCGAGGGGATTGAGGCCGGATGGGGTGACGGTGTGGTCCATCTCGAGCGAGTCGGGCATCTCGGTGACGAACGGCATCAGGAAGTCCATGTACGACGCGTTCAGCATCTGGCCGTGCTCGTCGTAGACGATCTTCTCGTACAGCGCGCCGCCGACCCCCTGCGCGACCGCGCCCATGACCTGGCCCTCGACGATCCGCGGGTTGATGACGTTGCCGCAGTCGTGGATGACGGCGTACCGCCGGACGTGGATTTCCGCCGTCACCGGATCGGTTTCGACGATCGCCGCGTGCACGCCGGACGCGAACGTCGACGTCGGGGGCGAGTAGTAGCCGGTGGCCTCGAGCCCGGGTTGTTCACCTTCCCGGACCGGCGGAATCGTCATGTCCGTGTCGGCTTTCGCGAATCCGGTGGCCTGCCGCGACGCGTCGTCGAACGCGTAGCGCAGCGGGTTCGACAGCACGGCGACCACGCCCAGCGAGATGGAGGTGCCCTCGGCGCCGGGCAGCGTGCCGATCTTGCACACGTGCCCACCGCGAAGTTCCAGTTCGGCGGGATCGAGGTTCAGCGCGTCCCCGGCGATCTTGCGGGCCTTCTCCGCGACCATCTGCGCGGCCACGTGGAACGCCGACCCGGACATCACGGCGCCGCGGGACGCGAACGTGCCGACGGCATAGCCGAATCGGCGGGTGTCGCCGGTGACGATCTCCACGTCGGTGACCGGCACGCCGAGGTCGTCCGCGACGATCTGCGCGAACGCCGTCTGGTGGCCCTGCCCCTGAGTGGTCAGACCCGTTGCGGCCTTCACCTTCCCGGACGTTTCGACGAGGACGTGGGCGCCCTCGTACGGGCCCGGCCCGGTTCCCTCCACGTAGGCGCCGATCCCGATGCCCACGGCCCGGCCCTCGGCCTTCGCCTGCTTCTTGTACTCGGCGAACCCGTCCCAGTCGATGAGCTTCTTCAGCTTGTCGATCCCGGCCTGGTAGTCGCCGGTGTCGTAGATCAGCGGGCGGCCGTCCTGGAACGTGAGATGGAAGTCGTACGGCATCTCCTCGGGCCGGATGAAGTTGTGCTCGCGGACCTCGATGACGTCCTTGCCGAGATACTTCGCGATCGCGTCCATCGCCCGTTCCATCGCGAACACGGCCTGCGGGCGCCCGGCGCCGCGGTAGGGCGTCACGATGACGGTGTTCGTGTACAGCGAATACGCGTCCACCCGGAACGACTTCGGCTTGTACGGCCCGAGCACCTGCGTCGACGTGTTCAGCATGACGATGATGCCGTACGGCAGGTAGGCGCCGTTGTCGTGCCAGAACGTGAAGTCGAACGCGAGGAGGGTGCCGTCGTCGTCGAATCCGACCGTCACCTCCTGGATCTGGCCGCGTTCGTGCGCGCTCGACACGAAGTGCTCGCGCCGGTCCTCGACCCATTTGACCTCGCTCGAGATGCCCGCCGTCCCGAGCCGCCGCGCGGCCCAGGTGACCATGACCTCCTCCGGCCACGGGTGGACGATCTTGACACCGAAGCCGCCACCGACGTCGGGGGCGATGCAGTGGACCTTGTTGTGCGCCATCTTCAGCCGGGCCGCGATCGCGGCACGCGCCGACGTCGACGTCTGAGTCGACGTCCAGAACGTGAGCGCCTGCTCGTCGGTGTCCCAGCGCGCGTAGACGCCCTTGCCCTCCATCGGCATCGCCGCCGACCGCTCGATCTCGAGGTTCAGCGTGAGCCGGTGCGGTGCGTTCGCCAGTTCCGCGTCCACGTCGCCGAATCCGTGCTGCAGGTGCGCCGCGACGTTGTCGGGGACGTCCGCGTGCACGGCGTTGTCCGCCTGCCGTGCCACGTCGATACCCACGACCGGCGGGAGCATTTCGTACGTGACGTCGATCTTGGCGCACGCGTCCTCGGCGATGTACCGGCTGTCGGCGACGACCATCGCGATCGCCTCACCGACGTGGTTGACCTCGTCCTTGGCGAGCGGATACCCGTTGCGCGGGGCGGTGATCGCCGGGTGCGGGATCAGGAGGGGCAGGTTCTCGGCCATCTCCGGGGAGTCGTCCGCGAGGTCGTCGTACGTGTAGATCGCGTGCACGCCGGGCAGATCCAGGGCGGCGTCGATGTCGATGCCGGTGATCCGGGCGTGCGCGTGCGGTGACCGGACGAACGCGGCGATGAGCGCGTTGTGGCCCAGGTCGTCGAGGTAGCGGCCGTTGCCGGACAGCAGACGGGCGTCCTCGGTGCGGGGAATCGGTTTGCCGAACAGCTTCTCGGATTCGGCGGTGTCCCGTCCGGTGCGCTTCGTGCCTGCCGGCGCGGTGCGGGGTTTCGTGACGCTCATGCTCTCCCTGCCCTTCCCCCGACGGGGTTGGTGGTGCCGCGGACCTTCGGATCGAGTGACGCGCGGGCCGACTCGTCGTCCTTGCCGAGCGGGAATTCGCCCGAACGCTCCCGCTTGATCTCCGCGGCGCGCAGCACGGCCGCCCGGATGTTCTGGTAGCCGGTGCACCGGCAGAGGTTGCCGGCGATCGCGTCGGTGGCTTCCTCGCGGGTGGGCGAGTCGTTCTCCTCGAGGAACGCAGCGATGGTCGTGACGAACCCGGGAGTGCAGAACCCGCACTGCAGGCCGTGGCAGTCGATGAACGCCTGCTGCACCGGATGCAGCGTGCCGTCGGGTTCGACGAGACCCTCGACGGTGGTGACCTCACGGCCCTCGAGGCTCGCGGCGAGCACCAGGCACGACCGCACCGGCTTGCCGTCGAGCAGCACGGTGCAGGCGCCGCACACGCCGTGCTCGCAGCCGACGTGGGTTCCCGTCTGGCGCAGATGGTGCCGGATCGCGTCGGACGCGAGCGTCCGCGACGGCAGCAGCACCGTCTGCGTCACCGCGTTGAGCGTGAACGTCACCGCGACGTGCTGTTCGCCCGTCTCCTCCTGTAGCTCGGCGAGTTGCTCGTCGATGCTGGTCGTTGCCTTTGCCATGGTCATCTTCCTCCCGCCGACGCGTGCACGGCGGCACCGTCGAGCACTGCATCCTGCGCGGCCGCGAACCCGACCCGTGCGGTCAGCGCCGCCACCAGTTGCGACCGGTACCGCGCCGTGGCGTGGATGTCGGGTTCGGTGTCGATCCGTTCCCGCGCGAACTCGGACAGATTCCGCCACAACGGGTCCCGGTCGTCCGTCGCGGACGCGCCCTGGAGGATGTCCGTGTAGTCGACGACCTCACCGAGTTCGCCGGCCGACACGTACGTCATCCGGGCCTCGGCCACGACGCCGTCCTCGACCCGCACCTGCGCCGCGACCCCGACGAGTGCGTAGTCGCCGTGTCTGCGGGCGATCTCGTCGATCGCCGTCCCGACACCGGGCTCGGCGGCCGGGACGGTGACACTGGTCGCGATCTCGTCCGCCTCGAGGGTGCTTTCGAGCGGCCCGGCGAACAGGTCGGTCGACCGGATCTCCCGGACCCCGCGCACCGAGCGCACGGTGATCGAGCCCCCGAGCAGCGCGAGCACGGCCGGCATCTCGGCGGACGGGTCGGCGTGCACGATGGACCCGACCGTCGTGCCGCGGTTGCGGATGGTCGGGTGCGCGACGAGACGCAGCCCGCGGCCGATCAGCGGCTGCACCTGGGCGGCGCCGCGGTCGGCTTCGAGCACCGAATGCGTGGTCAGGGCGTCGAACGTGACACCGAGGTCGCGTGACGACGACACCGCGTCCAGCCGGGGGATCGACCCGATGTCGACGAGGTGCGCCGGCGCGGCCAGCCGCATCGAGAGCAACGGGATCAGCGACTGCCCGCCCGCGAGCACCTTTCCCTCGTGAGCCACGTCCGCGAGGATCTGACAGGCCTCGTCGATCGACCGAGGTCGGTGATAAGTCAGTGGCGACGGTTTCATTCCTCAGATCCTGCCCGTATCGTACGCTCGACGTTTCGTGAACTAGTGACAAACCTCACGTGCTGACGCTGGCAGATCACGTGAGCTGACCGACCCGGTCCGGGACCGTTCCGTCGTCGGTGGTCGGCTTCGGGTGGTGACGGCCGGTGCCTGCGTCGTCGGGGTTGTCGGCGTCCTTCGGGGCGATGACGCGGCACAGGTGGTACATCCCGATCACCACGATCGTGCCGAGCGCGATGCCGCTGAGGGAGAAGCTGTCGCTGAACGTCAGCTCCACGTCACCGATCGCGATGATCAGGCCCGCCGCGATGGGCATCAGGTTGAGCGGATTACCGAAGTCGACGCCGTTCTCCTTCCAGATCTTCGCGCCGAGCAGGCCGATGATCCCGTAGAGCACAACCGTGATTCCGCCGAGCACGCCGCCGGGGGTCGCGGAAATGACGGCACCGAACTTGGGGGAGAAGCCCAGCAGCATCGCGATCACCCCGGCCGCGGCGTACGCGGCGGTCGAGTACACCTTGGTCGCGGCCATGACGCCGATGTTCTCCGCGTACGTCGTCGTGGGGGATCCGCCGACGCTGGTAGCAATGGTGGTGGCCAGGCCGTCGCCGATCAGGGCGCGTCCCATCATCGGGTCGAGGTCGGTCTTGGTGATCTCCGCGACGGCCTTGACGTGTCCGGCGTTTTCCGCGATCAGGGCGATGACACCGGGCAGCACGAGGACGATGAACGTGAGACTGAACGACGGCGCGTGGATGCCGACGATGCCGTTCGCCTCGTCGGAGAACGGCGGAAGCCCGATCCACGACGCCGAGGAGACGCCGTCCCAGTTGACGCGGAAGTGCTCGGTGACCGCGCCGGCGACCGGGTCGTACGACGTGATCATGCCGGTCGTCAGGTCGAGCACCCACGACAGCACGTAGCCGAACAGCAGGGTCAGGAAGATCGCGACCCGCCCGAGGAATCCGCGCAGCGCGACGCTCGCCACCACCAGCACGACCATCACCGTCAACGCGACCCACTGGTCCTGGGGCCAGTACGTTCCGGCGACCACCGGGGCCAGGTTGAACCCGATCAGCATGACGACGGCGCCGGTGACCACGGGCGGCAGGATCTTGAACACCACCCCGCCGCCGAGGAAGTGGATCAGCACGCCGATCCCGGCGAGCACGAGACCCGACACCAGGATCGCGCCCGTCACCTGCGCGGACGTGCCGCCCTGGGCACGGATCGCGGCGATGCCGCCGACGAATGCGGCCGACGTCCCGAGGTAGCTGGGAATCCGGCCCTTGACGACGAGCAGGAAGAAGAGCGTGCAGAATCCCGACATCATCACGGCCAGTTGAGGATTGAGGCCCATGATGATCGGGAAGACGAACGTGGCCCCGAACATCGAGACCACGTGCTGCCCGCCCAGCCCGATCGTGCGGCCCCAGCTGAGCCGTTCGCTGGGGGTGACGACCTCCCCGGGTGCGATGGTCTTGCCATCTCCGTGCAGTGTCCAGATAGGCATAGGGGGACCTTTCAGACAGGTGGCGGTGCAGGGGTGCCGGCGGGCCGCTTCTGGCGATGTGCCGCACGTCACAATTACACCTCGATAGGAGGGAAACGTTATTACAGCGTCAGCCACCCGGCGTGAGAAGAATCTGCCAGGGCGTGCCCGGCGAAATTGGCAACTTTAGGAATTGATGCCGCGCATCGCCATGATCTTGAGGGCGAGCGACAGGTCGAGGCGCAATTCGGGGTGATCGGTGAACGACCCGAGCATCTTCTCCAGCTTCACCACCCGGTACCGCAGGGTGTTGTAGTGAAAGTGGAGTTGACGTGCGGTTTCGGCGATGTTGATGTTGGTGGCGAGCAGCACCTCGAGGGTGCGCCGCATGTCCTGCGCCTCCGCTGTGTCCGCGGTCAGTTCGCGCAGCGTCTCGCTCGCGAACGACTCGAGTTCACGGTCGTCCTCGACGAGACTCAACAGCCGGTACACGCCGAGGTCGTCGAAATGCGTCACCGCCCAGGCGCCGGTGATCTGCCGTCCCACCTTCAGCGCGGTCCGAGCCTGACCGTAGAGGGCGGGGATGCCGTCCACCGAGTCCGTCGGCCGGGAAACGCCCACCCCGAACGGGCGGCGACCGCCGCCACCGGCGCCGCGCACAGTGGCGACGAGTTCGTGGACGAGGTTCATCGTGTCGGTGCCGACACCCATGAGGATCACCGTCTCGGTTGCCAGCGCGGTGACGGCGGCGCCCTGGTCGCGGCCCGCGACGGCGCTGGTGAATGCCCGCGCCTGCCGCTCGACGAGCGGCATCCGGGTGGGCATCGACGGTTCGTCCTCGCCGACCGGGTCGGGTTCGATCACCACGACCACCACGGGGCGGTCCAGGTCCCAGCCGAACGTCTTGGCGTGCGCGACCACGTGCTCGTGTTCGCCGCCGCGGCCGAGCAGCAGGTCGCGCACGAAGTTCGCGCGGTGCTTCTCCTCCACCGAGGAGACGACCAGTTCGCGGGCCACCACCAGGGCGCACACCGCGGCCGCCTGCTCGACGAGGTACAGGTCCTCGCTGCGCAGCGCGCGTCCGGTGCAAGAGTGCACCAGCCGCCCGTGGTCGATGCCGTTGGCCGAAATCGCTGATACCGCGATGGACTCGTCGCCCAGCCGGTGCAGGCCGAGCCCGCCCTCCGTGGAATCGGTGCGGACCCGTCCGGTGGAGTCGAGCGCTGCACTCGATGCCAGCCGGCTCAGTTCCGACTCGTCGCCCGCCCGGCACAACTGACGTCCGTCGGGTGTCGTGATCAGCACCGCCCCGCCCAATTCGGCGGCGACGGCGACGGACAGTTCGGCGAACCCGCCGCCTGCCATCACGACGTCGACGAGCACCCGCCGCAGCCGGTCCGCCTCGAACACGGCGTCGACCTGCCGGGCCGACAACTCCGCGAGAGCCGCCGCCAGCGGATGTGCCTGCGAGTACAGGTCGGCGACCACGACGACCGGAAGCCCGAGTTCGTCGGCCGCATCGGACATCTCGGCCGGCAGCGGCGCGGTGGGGTCGTCGAGGCGCACGGCGAGCCCAGCGACACCTCGCCGGTCGAGCCGGGCCAGGAACGCGTCGATCGGCTCGACCAGCCGGCCGAGAACCGCGGTCGTGGTGATCAGCAACTGTCCGGTCCGGAGCCACGGTCCGATGCCCGGCACCGCCATCACGGCGATGTTCGACACCTCACGCGAGGTGCCGCTCTCGCCGGCGACGAGGGTCGGGGAGACGAGCAGATCGGATGCCAACACGTCGGCGAGCGGTTGCGGCGCAACGCCCGGACCAGGCCCGTTGCCGGTGTCGGCGGCTGCGCGGAACCCGGGAGCGGAACTACCGGCATCCCTCGTCGTCACTGCAACACCCTGCTCACCTGATCCGACACTCGCCCCGGATGGCGCGAAAGCCTGACCTTAAGTCTCGACCCGAATACCCGTCAAACGTCGCTCACGCGGTGCACTCGAGCGGACGGCCGGTCCCGGCGGGCGCGTCACGGTGGATCGGACCGCTCAGCTGCTGGAGCTCGAGGCCCGTGGTTCCGCGGGTCGTCTTCATCATCTCGGCGAGGATCGACACCGCCGTCTCCTCGGGGGTGCGGGCACCCAGGTCGAGGCCGATCGGCGAATGCAGCCGCGCCAGCTCCGCCGCGGTCGTCCCCTGTTCGCACAGCAGCGCGACCCGGCGCTCGTGTGTGGCCCGACTGCCCATCGCGCCGATGTACGCCGCGTCCGATCGCAGGGCCAGTTTCAGCAGCGGGATGTCGAATTTTTCGTCGTGGGTGAGCACGGCCAGGACGGTCCGGTGGTCGACCGGTGCGGTCTCGAGGAACCGGTGCGGCCACATCACGACGACGTCGTCGGCGTCCGGGAACCGGGCGCGCGTCGCGAACACGGCGCGGGCGTCGATCACCGTGACGTGGTAGCCGGCGAACGCGCCCAGCGTGCACATGGCGGCGGCGAAGTCGATGGCCCCGAAGATGTACATCCGCGGTGGCGGCGCGAAGATCTCGACCATGCACACCGTCTCGGACCGCAGCTGATACACCTGCGACTCACCGGCCTCGAGCCGCCGGCGGACGCTGTCGACGTCGGCGCCGGGCAGGTCGAGGTCGCCCACCGGCCCGTCGCCGGTGATCACGCAACGCCGGGTCCGCGATCCGTCGCCGGTTTCCGTCACGACGGCGATCGATTCGCCGCCGCGGATGCGCCGCGCCGCGTCCGCGAAACCCGGGAAGTCGTGCCGCCCGATGCGCTGGACGAACACTTCGATGGTGCCACCGCACGTCAGTCCGACCCCGATCGCGTCGTCGTCGGCCACACAGAACACCTCGGTGCGGCTCCGCCCGTCGGCCAGCACGTCCCGCGCCGTCTCGTACAGCGTGCTCTCGACGCACCCACCGGACACACTTCCGAGCACCTCACCGGATTCCGACACGGCCATCGCCGCGCCCGGCGCCCGCGGGGACGACTTCCAGGTGCGCACCACCGTAGCGAGCGCGAACGTCTCGCCGCGGTCGAACCACGATTCCAGGCCCGTCAGGATGTCGCGCATCGTCTCGTCCTCCTCGGGTGCTTCTTCGGGTAGCTCACGCTAACCGGCCGTGACCTGCCGTCGCGGCACACAATGCGCCGAAATCCCCAGCGGCCGCTTGTGCATTCTCGCCATCGCTATCGACCGGCGAGTCCGCAATTCTCGGACGGTCCCCTTCCTTCTCAGAGAACCGAGGATCCACCATGAACCAGTTGCTCAGCGGGATCCGGGTCCTCGACCTCACACGGGCCCTCGCCGGACCGCTGTGCACGGCACTGCTGTCCGATTTCGGCGCCGACATCATCAAGGTCGAGACCCGTTCCGGTGGCGACAGTTCCCGGCAGTGGCCGCCGTTCGACGGCAGCGACAGCCTCTACTTCACCTCCGTCAACCGTGGCAAACGTTCGGTCGCTCTCGACATGCGTAGTGAGCAGGGCCGGAAACTGCTGCGCCGCATTGCCGTCGGCGTGGACGTCATCGTGGAGAACTTCCGTCCCGGCGTTCTCGCGGAGATGGGACTCGACCAGGAGTCGCTCGCCGCGGACAATCCCGGGGTGATCGTGATGAGCGTCAGCGGTTTCGGCCCGACCGGTCCCGAGCAGTTCTCGCCGGGACTCGATCAGGTCGCGCAGGGCATGTCGGGGCTGATGTCGGTGACCGGCGCCGGTGACCACACGCCGATGCGCGTCGGGATCCCGATCATCGACACGGTGTCCGGTATCTATGCGGCGCTGGGCATCACGGCGGCACTCGTGGCCCGGGGGCGGGACGGTGCGGGTCATCACGTGCAGACGTCCCTGCTCGAATCGGCGCTGTCGATCATGTCGTTCCAGGCCCAGGACTACCTGAGCACCGGACGCGTCGCGGAGCCGAACGGGAACACGCACCCCACGATCACGCCGTACGGCACGTTCGACACCGCCGATTTCCCGATCATCATCGCGACCGGCTCGGACAAGCACTGGGACTCGCTGTGCCAGGTTCTCGGGGATCCCGCCCTCGCCGACCGGCCCGAATACCGCACCGGCCAGTCACGACTCGCGCACCGGGACCAGCTCACCAAGGAACTTCTCGAACTGCTGTCCGTGCGTCCGGCCGCCGAATGGGTGACGCTGATTCGCGCGGCGGGCATCCCGTGCGGTCCCGTCCACACGATCGATCAGGCGTTCGCCGACCCGCAGGTGCAGGCCCTGAAGATGGTGCAGCCCGTGGCCACCCCGGACGGCGGTGAGGTGCCGCTGGTCCGGAGCCCGTTCTGGGTCGACGAGGAAACCCTGCCGATCCGGAATGCGCCACCGATGGTGCTGGGGCAGGACACGGCGGAGGTGCTGGGCGAATTCGGGTTGAGCGAAGCAGACATCGAGGGTCTGCGTCGCGACCACGTGATCTGACACCTGGCCGTGGTCGCCTCACAACCGGGCGGCCACGGCCAGCGCGACGTGCTCGCACCACGGCCGCGCGACGACCTGCACGCCGATCGGCAACCCCGACTTCGTGATTCCCACCGGAACGACGACGGACGGCAGACCCGTCACACTGATCGCGCGGCAACTCGCCAGGGCCTGAGCCCACGTGAGAGACTGCCCACCGACGTCGAACAGTTCTTCGCCGAGCGGCGGCGCCGGAATCGAGGCGACGGGAAGGACGAGGACGTCCCCCATCTCGCCGAGCAGCCGGTGCACCAGTTCCGATCGCCGCGCCCACAGCCGTTCGACCCCGCGCCGGTCCACGTCCCGCCCGTCGGCGAGCATCGCCGCGATGTTCGCCCCGAAGCCGGTGCCGAGTTCTTCGATGTCGGTGTGGGTTTCGACGGACCGCAACTTCCCGAACAGGTCGTTCCCCTCCGCCAGCGCCGCACCCCGGTACGGGCGGGCACCGAGTTGCCGGGCGACACCGGCGACGGCCGCGACGATCTCCTCGTCYACCGGGACGGTCCCCTCACCGGGTGCCCACGTGACGTCGAGACGTGGGAGGTCCACCGTGCCCGGGTCGGTCCACCGATATTGCCGGGACGAGAGCACCCGCAGCACGAGGGCCGCGTCGTCCAGCGTCCGCGCCATCGGACCGATCGTCTGCAGCGTGCCGTGCATGGTCGCCGGATTGGTCAGCAGGTGATCGCCCGACGGGACACCGGGATACTGGCCGTCGGGGTCGACCCGGCCGACGGTCGGGCGGACGGAGCGCAGTCCCGTGCAGTGCGCGGGCCAGCGCACCGAACCGCCGAAGTCGGTACCGAGGCCGACCACGCTCATCCCGGACGCGATCGCCGCCGCCTCGCCGCCGCTCGACCCGCCGGGTGAGCGGGGTACGCCGTCGGGCCGGAGTGGGTTCACGGTGTACCCGAACAGGTCGTTGTGCGTGAGGCCGCTGGCCCCGAACTCCGGGGTGTTCGTCTTCCCGACGAGGATCGCGCCGGCCGCCCTCATCGCGGCCACCGCGGGGGCGTCGACAGAAGGCACGTTGTGCTCGAGCGCGCGCGATCCCGCCGTCGTCCGGACACCCGCGGTCGCGATCAGGTCCTTCACCGTGAACGGCACCCCGGCCAGCGGACCGACGTCCTCACCTCGGCCGATCCGGCTGTCGAGGTCGTCGGCGGCCCGGATCGCCTGGTCCTCGGCGACGGTGACGACGGCGTTCAGCTCCGGGTTCCGCGCCTTGATGTGCGCCAGGTGGTCGTCGAGCACCTCGCTCGCGGACACCTCCCGGCTCGTCACGGCGCGGGCGATCGTCCGCGCGTCCGAGCCGACCCAGCTGCCGTCGTTACCCCACACATGTCCTCCTCGGCTCGTGCTCAGGGGTCGACGCTAGACATCCCCGGACCCGCCGCACACGGCCAGTGTCCACAGGAATGCGGAGCCCGACCTGTGAAGAGTTGATACTTCGCCGCGCTACCGGCTCTGGGAGGATCGGATGATGCTCTCGCCCTGGGTCCGCCTTGCCGTCGCGCTGTTCGCGGTCAGCTGGGGAGCCAACCAGTTCGCCCCGATGCAGCTGGTCTACCGCGAGCATCTCGGTCTCGGGAGCGGTTCGTTCACCGCGATGCTCGCGTCGTATGTCGTCGGTCTGATCCCTGCGCTGCTGTACTTCGGGCGCGTGTCCGACCGGTTCGGCCGGCGCGCGGTGATCCGTCCGATGATCCCCGTCGGCATCGTCTCCTCCCTAGTCCTGATCGCGGGAGCCGCCGTCCCCGACCTGCTCTATCTGGGACGGGTGCTGGCCGGACTCGCCTCCGGCATGGCGTTCGGCGCCGGCACCGCCTGGATGAAGGAACTCAGCTCCACGTCGCCGGCCGGGGCGGGTGCGCGCCGCGCCGCCATGTCGCTGTCCGCGGGATTCGGCTGCGGAGCGCTGTTCGCCGGCGTGATCGCGCAGTGGCTCCCCGAGCCGGAACTGCTCCCGTATCTGGTGCACATCGTGTTGATGGTCGGCGCCCTGGCACTGGTGTGGTCGGTGCCCGATGCGCGGGTCCGCGCGACGGACCTCGTCGCCAAGCCCCTGTCGGCGCTCGCGACCTCCCGGTTCCGGTGGGGCATCGCGCCCTGGGCGCCGTGGGTGTTCGGGGTGGCGACCGTGTCGTTCGCGACGCTTCCGCCGCTCGTGTCCGAGTCACTGCGCTCCACCTCGGTGGCGTTCACCGGTCTCGTCGCGGCACTGACCCTGATCACCGGGGCGGTGATCCAGCCGTGGGCCAAACGGTGGTCGCAGCAGGACGACGCCACCGGGATCCGGGTCGGCATCGTGCTCGGGGTGCTGGGTTTCGGGGCCGCGACCGTGGTCGCGTATACGCACGGTGCGCTGCCGGTGGTCGCGATCGTCGTCGCGGCCTTCCTTCTCGGATCCTGCTACGGGATCCTGCTCGGGTCCGGTCTCGCATCCGTCGAGAAGCTGTCGCCGGAAGACGAACTCGCGCAGACCGTGGCGGTGTTCTACTGCCTGATCTACGTCGGCTTCGCCGTCCCGTTCGTCATCTCACTCCTCGCCCCGCACGTCGGCTACGCCGCCTGTTTCGCGGGGGCGGCGCTGCTGATGCTGGCGTCCGTGGCCGTGGGCCGCAAGGCGAAGGATCCGCACCTCACCCCCACGTGAGTGGCAAAGTGTGCCCGGGCACGCTTTGCCACTCACCTGGGGTCAGCGGGTGCTGAACCCGCCGTCGACGACCAGTTCGGAGCCGGTGACGAAGCTGGCATCGTCGCTGACGAGGTAGGCGACGGCCGCGGCGAGTTCGGTGGGATCGGCGCGTCGACCGAGGGGCGTTTCCGGCACGACCCCGCCGTCGGGCTCCTGGGCGTTGATCGGGGTGCTGACACCGACGGGGACGAGGGCGTTGACCCGGATGCCGTCCGGAGCGAGCTCGAGTGCCGCGGTACGGGTCAGCCCGAGCATGCCGGCCTTGCTGGCGGCGTAGGCGGCATAGCCGATGGCGCCGGACGGGCCGAAGATCGAGGAAGTATTGACCACTGCGCTCCCGGTTCCTTTGCGCAGGAGCGGGATCAGGGTCCTCAACCCCAGGAAGGCGCCGGTGAGATTGACCGAGAGCACCCGGTTCCACACGTCGAGGCCGAGGTCTTCGAGCGGGGTGACGTCGACGATCCCCGCGTTGTTGACCAGAATGTCGAGCCGGCCGTGCTTCGCATCGAGCAGCCGATAGGCGGCGTCCCAGTCGTCGGGCGTGGAGACGTCGAGGTGCAGGTAGGTTGCGTCGAGGCCCTTGGCTCGGAGTTCTTCGGCGGTGCGGGCTCCGTCGTCGTCGAGGACGTCGGCGAGGAAGACGACGGCACCTTCACCGGCCAGCCTGTAGGCGTGGGCGGCGCCTTGACCTCGCGCACCGCCGGTGACGAGTGCGACGCGGTTCGTGAGACGGTGGGAAATTCCATTGCCGGAGGTAGGCACGAAAAGTCCTTTCGGTGGTGGGGTCGGGGACGGATCACACGACTCCTTGCGCGAGCATGGCGTCGGCGACACGGATGAATCCGCCGATGGCGGCGCCGGCGACGTAATTGTCTGCGTCGTCGGTGTAGGTGGCCGCGGTGGCCCGGGTGTGATCGTGGATGTCCCGCATGATGTTTTCGAGGCGGCTCTCGGTTTCCGCCCACGTCCACGACGTCCGGGCGGCGTTCTGCTGCATCTCCAGGGCGGAGGTGGCCACACCCCCGGCGTTCGCCGCCTTGCCGGGACCGAAGAGGACGCCGGCGTCGCGGAACAGTGCGACCGCCCCCGGGGTGCACGGCATGTTCGCACCCTCGGAGACGGCCTGAACTCCGTTGCGAATCAAGGCGGTTGCGTGCTGTTCGCCGAGTTCGTTCTGGGTGGCACACGGAAGGGCGACATCGCAGGGCAGGTCGAAGACGGAACCGGTCGTGACGTAGGTGGCGGACCGGCGTTCGGCGGCATACGCGGACAGCCGGGCCCGCCGGACCTCCTTGACGTCCTTGACGTCCTTGAGCAGGTCCACATCGATGCCGGCGTCGTCGACGACGAAGCCGCCCGAATCGGAGCAGGCGATCACGGTGGCCCCGAGTGCATGGGCCTTCTCGATCGCGTAGATCGCCACGTTGCCCGAACCCGAGACCACCGCGCGGCGGCCTTCGAGCGTCCCGCCGCGGGTGGCCAGCATCTCGCGCAGGAAGTACACGGCCCCGTACCCGGTGGCTTCGGTCCGCGCATGGGATCCGGCCCACCCGACGCCCTTCCCGGTGAGCACGCCGGCTTCGAAACGGTTCACGATGCGCTTGTACTGTCCGAACATGTAGCCGAGTTCCCGGACACCGACGCCGATGTCGCCGGCCGGCACGTCGGTGTGCTCGCCCAGGTGGCGGTAGAGCTCGGTGACGAACGACTGGCAGAACCGCATGATCTCGGCGTCGCTGCGCCCGGCCGGGTCGAAGTCGCTGCCACCCTTACCGGCGCCGATGCCCTGCCCGGTCAAGGCGTTCTTGAAGATCTGCTCGAAGCCGAGGAACCGGATGACTCCGAGGTCGACGGTCGGGTGGAAGCGGAGTCCACCCTTGAACGGCCCGAGGGCGCTGTTGAATTCGACCCGGTATCCGCGGTTGACCTGTACCTGTCCGGTGTCGTCGACCCACGGAACGCGGAACATCACCTGGCGTTCGGGTTCGCAGAGCCGTTCGAGGATCCGCGCCTCGACGTACTCGGGATGCCGGTCCAGGACCGGTCCGAGGGCGGCGAGGACTTCCTCCACCGCCTGATGGAAGACCGATTCCCCGGGGCTGCGATGACGAACGCTACGGAGAACCACGGAAACGTGATCGGTGGAAGGGAGAGTGTCGGTGTCCAGGAGTGTCATTGCTTCCTCCGCAACGAAGTGTCGATAGGGGGTCGGGTTCTACGAGGCGCCGTTCGGGCCGGTGAGGGTGGTGCCGGTGGGGAGGTCCGCAGGGGTCGCGGTGGTCTGCGCCGCCGAGGCCAGCGACTGGTTGCGGGTCTCCTCGGCCCAGAAGAAGCTGATGACGAAGCCGAGGAGGGTGATTGCGGCTCCGATGAGCATGGTGGTGCCCGTGCCCAGCGTGTCCAGCGACACCGGCACCAGGAAGGTCCCGGCCGCTGCACCGACGCGACTGATCGCGGTCGCCAGCCCGACCGCGCTGGCACGGATCTGGGTGGGGAACAACTCGTTCGGGTAGATGAACACCAGGATGTTTCCGGCGCTGTTGATCAGGGTGAACAGGAAGAAGAACACCATGACGAACCAGGAGGGGGCACCGGGCCACACGCCCAACGGCACGAGCGCGAGGGCGCCGAAGAAGAAGCTACCGAGGATCAGGGGCCGCCGTCCCCGCGTCTCGACCCATCGCATCCCGGGAAGTGCACCGAGAACGAAGCCCAGATTCAGGATGATCTGACCGAGAGTTTCCGAGGCACCGTTTCCACTGAAACCCATGTGCGAGAGAATGATCGGCCCGTAGGTGAACAGCGCGAACTGCGGGATCGCGAAGCACATCCAGAACAGTCCGCAGAATACGACGCGTCGCAGGTAGTCGCCGCGCAGCAGTTCGGTGAACCGGCCCGGGCCGGGGGAATCTTCGTCGGCGGCCAGGGTCGCGATCTCCTCGAGGGTGACATTGCGGCCGAGCACGTCCGACACGTGTTCGCGCGCCTCCTCGAGTCGGCCCTTCGCGACCAGCCAACGGGGCGACTCGTGGGCACCCATGCGCAGGAGCAGGACGATGACGCCGAACACCGCGCCGCTCGCCAGCATCCACCGCCACGACTCCGGTCCGTACACGCTCGTCAGCGCGAAGCCGACGAGGTAGGCGACCACCGCACCGACCAACCAGACCACCGACAGCAGGCCGATGATCGCGCCGCGGGACTTCTTCGGAATCCACTCGGTCAGAAGAGATGTCGCGATCGGATAGTCGGCACCCACCGCTGCGCCGATGACGAACCGCAGGGCGATGAGCTGCCACCCGGTTTCGATCCACAGGCAGGCCACGGAGGCGAGGATCATCACCAGCAGGTCGGCGGTGTACATCACCCGTCGGCCGATCCGGTCGGTGACGGGGCCGAAGATCAAGCTTCCGAAGAACAATCCGACAAGCGAGACCGCGCCGGCGAATCCGAGCGTGCTCGCGTCCAGGTCGAGGTCGGCGCTCGCACCCGCGAGGGCGACGCCGACGATACTGAGTAGGTAGCCGTCCAGGAACGGGCCACCGGAACAGGCGACGATCAGCTTCTTGTGGTATCGCGTCAGCGGACTGTCGTCGATGAGATGAGTGGTCATGGTGTGTCCTCGGGGAGGGGAGGTCAGGGGGTTGGCACAGCGTCGGGATGCGCGGTCGCGACGGTCACTTGCCGATGCGGGCGGCGTCGCCGACTGTCGCGGCGTAGGCGTCGAGAAGCCGTTCGGTGTCGGCGATCTGGTCGTTCCAGATGTCGCGGGGGATGTCGATGCGGTCTTCGGCCTCCTGCAGTCGCGCGACGTAGGCGGCGACGTCGGCGCCACCCGGCCCGGCCTGCTCGTGCAGGGTGATCATGCGTTCGGCGATCTCGGACTGCCGGCCGTAGACGGGGATCTGCGGGCCGCGCGGCGCGGCCATTCCGATGTAGTACAGCTTTTCGAGGCCCTGCGGGATGATGCCGCCGGCGTAGCGAAGCGGTCGCTGGTTGCGGCGGGCGATGAGGGCGTCGTCGACGAACGGCACGCTCGGGTGGAACCCGGTGGCCCACAGGATGGTGTCGTACTCCCTCGCCGTGCCGTCCGCGAAGTGGACGGTGTTGCCGTCGAATCGGGAGATGTCGTGGCCGACGACGCCGACCCGGCCGTGGTGGATCCAGTACAGCAGAAGGTCGTTGACGACGGTGGCACCGTCCGCGAGCGTGCGGTGCTTCGGGACCGGCATCCCGGGGTAGTCGGCGTTCTCGCCGATCGACACCCGGGCGAGCAACCGGGCGATCAGGTCCTGTTCGGAGGGTGAGAACTCGGCCATGAACGGCAGTTCCTGGCGCGGGCGGCCGAAGTACATCTTCGGCTGGAAGTACGAACCGTGCCGCACCACGATGTCGGCTTCGAGACGGTGCTGGGCGACGTCGACGGCGAGGTCGCAGCCGGAGTTGCCGGCCCCCACGACGAGCACACGGTTGCCTTCGATATCCCCGACGTTCCGGTAGCTGCCGGAATGAATCTGCTTGCCCGCGAAGGTGCCCGGAACGTGGGGCACCTTGGGGTCCCACAGGTGTCCGTTGGCGATCAGCACGCCGTCGTAGGTGCCGGCGCCGCTGGTGGTCGTGACGTTCCACCCCGCCGATCCGGTGGGGCCGTCGGTGTCCACGGGGGTGACCGACAGGACCTCGGTGTCGAACGAGATCCGCTTGTCGTGCCCCCGGGCACGGGCGTAGGAGGCGATGTAGTCGCGGATCTGGTCGCGCCGCGGGAAGTGCGGGTACTCCGCGGGCATCGGAAAGCCCTCGAAGTGGGTCATGTCGCGGGAGGTGATCAGGTGCAGGGCGTCGTAGTCGGTGTTCCAGTGGCCGCCGACGCGATCACTCTTCTCGTAACAGTCGACCTGGTAGCCACGCTCGGTCAGCACGTTCAGGGCCGAGAGTCCGGCCGCGCCGGCGCCGATGACACAGTAGGAAGTCATGGTGTTCCTTTCGAAGAGGGATCGGACGTCAGCGGATGACATCGCCGCCGGAGAGGACGATGGTTTCGCCGGTCATGAACGCGGCGTCGGGGCCGGCGAGGATGGACACCCAGCGGGCGATTTCCTCGGGTTCGGCCACCCGGCCCAGCGGAATGCCTGCGGCCGCGGCGGCCATCCGGCCGGTTGCCGCGTTGCCGGGTGTGTTGACCCAGCCGGGCGCGATGGCGTTGACGCGAATTCCCTTCGGCGCCAGCTCCAGTGCGAGTTCCTTGGTAATCATCACCACCGCTGCCTTCGAGGCGCCGTAGAGCATCTGTCCCGGCGAGACCGTGAAGGCGTCGACGGACGCGAAGTTGACGATCGCGCCGCGCTGCATGTGCGTCACCGCCTCGGCCGCGACGTTGAGCACGCCGAGGACGTTGACGTCGAACACCGTGCGGTACAGGTCCTCGGTGAAGTTTTCGAGGGTGCTGGGCGGGTAGATGCCGGCAATGTTGGCTACCAGCTCCAGGGACCTCGATCCGTCCGCGAGGTGATCGGCGATCGCGCGGCCGACGGCCTCCCGCGACGTCACGTCGACCTCGACGGTCCGCACCGTCGCACCGGGCGCCTCGAACTCCGTCGCGACGCGGTCGAGGGCGAGGACGTCCCACCCCTCCTTCACCAGAGCGGCCGCCGTGCTCCGTCCCATCCCGCTCGCCGCACCGGTGACGACCGCTGTCTTCACTTCGCCCAGGCCTGCCATCGTGAACTCCTTCGATCGACTTTCGCCGGTGTGTTCCAGCCCACACTCGACTTGCTGTTTCCCCAGTCTGTGCGACGCCTGGGGGCTCGTAAACGGCATAGTCACAGCGCCAGTTCTAGGTTTTACCTATAGATACCGGCGAATGTTGAGCGTTGGGATCGGCGAGGTTACTGCCGTATTTCACGGGGAGCGGGATGTGTCACAGCGATGCCACGACGGGCGGAGGGGCGGCGGTGTCAGCGCCCGTTCTCGCTCGCCGCCGTCCGGGTGGGCCGTCGGCCGCTCCACCCCGAGGCCACACTCTGCAGAGCGGAGATGTGACGGTGGGCCAGGGACATGAACTGCCGGGTCGCCGGGGACAGGCTCCCGCTCGCGTGGGTGACGAACGCGAAACGCTCCTCGTAGGGCGGGTCGAGCGCAACCCACGTCACCTTGTTCGCGCTCTCGTGCGACCGGGCGACGAGATAGGAGACGAGGGTGTCACCGATTCCGTCGGCGGCAAGCTCCATGGCCGCCGACTGGAATTCGACCTCGATGGTGGGCGCCACCTCCACCGACGCCGCCTCGGCGCGTGCCGCGATACTGCGGCGAAGCGGGTCGTCGGCCTGCCACCGGGCCTCCGACAGGATGAGCGTCGCCCGGGACAGATCCTCGATGGAGATCGGCTGCCCCGTTCGGTTCGCGTCGGCGCTCACGTACACCACCTCGTCCACCAGAACGGGGTCGCTCACGGCGAGGCGGGTCTCGTCGATCGGCAGCTGGACGAGTCCCGCCTCGAGATCGCCGTTGCGGACCGCGTTCGCCACCTCGGACGAGTTCAACCCGACGATCTTGACCTTGACCTGGGGGTGCAGCGACCGGAACTCCGTGATCAGCGGTGTGAGGAGGTAACGGTGCGCGCTACTGAACGTGCCGAACGAGACCTCGCCGCCAGTCAGCGTGCGGGCCTCGCGGGCGGTGGCCGCGAGGTCGTCGGCACTGCGCACGGTCTGCCGGGCCAGCGGAATGATCATTCGGCCGACGTCGGTCAGCTGTAGCGTCCGGTTCGTCCTCGTGAACAATTGCGCGCCGATGTTGCGCTCGAGCCGTCGGATCTGCTCGGACAGGCTCGGCTGGGCCACGTGCTCGGCCGCGGCTGCGGCCGAGAAGGATCCGGCCTCCACCGAGCGCAGGAAGTACCGCAGCTGACGCAGAGTCGGCCCTTCGGACATCGGCAGAAACCTTCTCGATAGGAGCTTCCTTGGTCTGGAGTCCCAGTATGCCGCACACCGGCCGGCGTCGACGCGCTGAAACGGCGCCATCACAACACCTTCGACGCACTCCGGAACCACCGATACGGAACGTCGAGAAGGAATGCGCGATGACGGTGATCGAGCCGCGTGTTCCCGGCTACGGGCGTAAGAGGAATTCTCCGGCGAGCCGGATGGCTTCGCGTTTGGTGTACCCGGGGTGGTCGGCGACGATGAAGTGGCGGCCGATGGCGAGCCCGAACATCAGGGTGCTGCGCGCCTCGATCTCGTCGGGGTCGGTGACGAAGGTGCCGAACATCGTGCGCAGGAACTGCATCCGCTCGTTGTCGATGCGCTGCAGGCGTGCCGCGACGGACCGGTCGTGGTGCGCCCAGGCCCGGATCGCGAGGTCGATCCGGTGCAGGTCCTCCGAGTAGGTGAGTTGACCCACGCGCCGGATCCGCTCGGCCGCGTCGCCGCCTTCGGCGTCGGCCTGGGCGATGACGGCCTTGGTGCAGCGGCGTTCCCACTCGTCGAGCATCTCCGTGAGCAACGCGGGCCTGCCGTCGAAGTAGCCGTAGAACCCGCCCTTCGTGACGCCGAGTTCGGCGGCGAGTGCCTCGACGCGGACGGCGTCCGGTCCGCCTCGCGCGAGGGCGTCGAGCCCGGCCTCTATCCAGCGGGCTCGTGTGGTGCGGGCGACGGCGGGAATCGGTCCACCTCCATTGATCGCGGTCAATTTGTACGGTACCGTATAGATGAAATATACGGTACCGTATAGATCGGGGACGACAGTGCCACGAATAGCAGAGGCCACGTACACCGAGCAGCCCTGGCGCATCCACGAATTCACGAGCGACTTCGACGTCGAGGACGTGTGGTCGTATCGCACTCCGGGAGCCGGTCCGGACGACTTCCCCACAATGCTCGCCGCGATGCGGGCCCAGGGCGGACTCGGGAAACAGCCCCGGGTCGTGAGATTCCTGTTCGCCGTCCGGTGGAAGCTCGGCGAACTGTTCGGCTGGGACGATCCGTCGGCGGGCGTCGGCGAACGGGTCGCCTCGCTCCGCGACCGCCTGCCCGACGACCTCCGCGACGCTCCCCGCGGCCCCGACGACGCGGGCATGCCGCTCACAGCGGTGTACGAACTCGACACGGAGGCCGCCCGCGAACTGGCGAACACCACCGTGCACACCGTGATGCATCTCGGCTGGGTGCAAGCAGCGGACGGCGACTACGGGCTCCAGATGACCGTCCTCGTCAAACCCAACGGCCGGTTCGGGCGGCTCTACATGGCCGCCATCGCACCGTTCCGGCATCTCCTCGTCTACCCGGCCCTGACCCGGCAATGGGAACGCGCCTGGCGTGACTACGCCGCGAGGTGAACAAATCACTGTTCCCGATAGGAGACGGCCCCAGCCGGGTACCTTCGTGGCATGGGTGACGAGGCCATCGACCCCGTGACGGCGTATGAAGCGCTCTCCGCCGGCGCGCGCCTCGCCCTGCTGCGAGACCCCGAAGGCATCATGCCGCCGCAGTTCATCGGGCAGGTGATGGCCGTGTGCGGGCACGCGTGCGTCGTGGGCATCACCGGTGGACCCGATCCGGTTCCGCAGATGGCGATGCTCCAGGGGCCGCTCTCGGAGTACCTCGCCCAATGCCGGTGCGTCCTCGACTCGTGGTGGAACTCGCTGACGCCGCGAACCCGGGCTGGCATCAGGTGCCGCGAAGCGGTACCCGAATCGCTGGCACTGCAACTGCCCAAGCACATTCCGTGGACGGCAGTGTCCACGCCCGGTTCTCACCTGCTGGTGCGCGACTATCTGGAGCTGCAGGCGACGGGCTACGAACTGATGTAGATCGCGCGGTCAGTCGGGGGTCTTCTCTCCTGAAATCGCGTCCGGTTCGTATTCGTCGTGGCGGCGCAGCCAGCTCATGAACGGGTCGTCGCCGCGGCGCGGTTCCGGTTCCCAGTCCTCCTGACGACCGCGCGCGGTGAGGTCGAGCCAGTGATAGGTGCCGACGAGCATGTCGGTGGAGCGCGCGTAGCCGGAGTAGGTGTGGAAGACGCGCTCACCCTGGCGGAGGAAGGCACTGACGCCGTGCTCCTCGCCCGACCAGCCCTTCCACGCCGGGTCCATGCGCTCGAGTTCCGCCTCGTCCTTGTAGTTGTATTCGACCGGCGCGACCGACGCGTCGATAGTCACATGGAAGTCGTAGTTGAAGTTGCTCCCGAGCGAGGAGTACCAGGGGATGGTCCAGCCCATGCGCTGCCGGTACTGCTCGAGCTTGTGCAGGGGTGCGCGGGACACGGCCGCGAACGAGGTGTCCCGGGCGTAGAGGTGGTGGAGGTCGCCGACGTTGTCCATCGTGAACGTGCAGGACGGGCATCCCTCGTCGGCGTCGGGTTCGAACATGAAGTGGTAGATCAGGAGTTGGCCGCGGCCGTCGAACAGGTCGACGAGCCGGGCCCTGCCCCCGGGACCGTCGAACTCGTAGTTCTCGGTGATCTCGACCATCGGTAGCGCACGCCTGGCGGCGTTGACCCGGTCGCGGTGGCGGGTCAGCTCCTTCTCCTGTGCAAGTAACTCGCGCCGCGCGACGAGCCATTGCTCGCGGGTGGTGACCTGTGGATCGGACGCTGTCATCGTTCGTCTCCTCTCGAAGGGCACCTGTAATCCTCGCAAGAGACTCTCTGCGATGGCTCCCCGACCGCGCGCGCTACCTCGCCTCACGAATAATTCGCGTCGACGCGAACTCGCGCGGGTCCTATTCGAAATGGGCCGGTCTACACCCGTAACTTTGTGGCATCCGGTACCAAGGACTGTGCCGAGCGATTTCACCACACGCCGAACACCTGATGCGCCGCGGCTCGTTCACCACCAATTTGTTTMCGACGAACGTATGCACGATGAGCGACTTCGAGTGGCTCGCGTCCACCAGGCCGGTGAAGACGAAGTCGTACATGGTCAGCAGCCGTCCGCAACTTTGACAGGACAGTCTTTCGAGGTAGTACTCGTCACCGGCGAGCATGCCCGGCCGCAAGTCCAGGAGCCGCTCCATCTTCGCTATGTCGACTGCATCGGATTTCGTCGACTTGGTTTCGTCGTCGAGTTCCGCCTGGCTCGGCCCCGACTGCTCGAATTCCTCACGGGACAACGAAACAACGCTGTTGTAGTCAGCCATTTCTCCACTCCCACTTCCCAGAATTGCCCGCCTTCGAACACGACCGGTTGGTTCTCATCCTTGTCGGCGGCCTCGGGATTGTCACTGGTGGTTCGCTTCTCTAAACGAAACCACCGCGGCGACGTCAGGAGCTCGTGAGGATGACGAGTCGCTGGGTGGCCCGGGTCATGGCGACGTAGCGGTCGACGGCACCCTCGATGCCCTCGCCGAACGACTCCGGGTCGACGAGCACGACGAGGTCGAACTCGAGCCCCTTCGACAGCTGCGGCGACAGCGACCGGATGCGCGAGGTTGCCTGGAACGTCGGATCGCCTATGACGCAGGCGATCCCGTCAGAGTTCGACGCCAGCCAGGTGTCCAGGATCGAGCGCAGATCCGAAACCGGGCCGCGGACGACAGGAATGCCGCTGCTGCGGATGGAGGTCGGCACATTGGCGTCCGGGAGCGCGGCCCGGATCACCGGTTCGGCTTCCGCCATCACCTCTTCCGGCGTCCGGTAGTTGATGCTCAGCGCGGCCAGGTCGATCCGGTCCAACCCGATCCGCTCGAGACGTTCCCGCCAGGACTCCGTGAACCCGTGCCGGGCCTGGGCCCGGTCGCCGACGATGGTGAAGCTGCGGGACGGGCAGCGCAGCAGCAACATCTGCCACTCCGCGTCCGTGAGTTCCTGGGCCTCGTCCACCACGACGTGCGCGAACGGTCCCGCCAGCAGATCGGGGTCGGCGCTGGGCAGAGCGGTCTCGTCGACCAGGGACTGCTGCAGGTCCTGGCCGCGCAGCATCGACATCACGAGCAACTCGGAGTCATCGGCCGCGATCAGGTCGTCGACGACGGTGCTCATCCGGGCGCGTTCGGCGGCGACGGTGGCGTTGTACCGGCGCTGCCGGAGCGACGCCTCCGGGTCCCCGAGCCGCTGCCGTGCCGCGTCGAGGAGCGGCAGATCGGACACCGTCCAATTCTGGGCGTCCGCGCGCTGCAGTGCCCGAACCTCGCCGGGGCTGAGCCAGGGCGCACACTTGCGCAGGTAGGCGGGCACCGACCACAGGTCGCCGACGAGATCGGCGGCCTCGATCATCGTCCACGCGTTGTCGAGGGTTGCGCGCAGTTCGTCGTTCTGCAGCAACGACTTCCGAACCTGGGCCGCGGGAGCGTCGCCGTCGTACTTGTCCACCAGGATCGTGAGCAGCAGCTCCCAGATCTGTTCGCGCGCTTCGTTGTGCGGGGTACCGGGCTCCGGCGCTTCGAACGCCTCGGCCCAATCTTCGGCGCTCAGCCAGATGTCGGACCAGTCGGTCGCGACCGTCATGCCCTTGGCAGGCGGCTCCTCGTAGAACTTCACGGCCGCGTCGATCGCCTTCACCAGATCTGCCGACGACTTCAGCCGCGCCACCTCCGGATCCTGCTCGACCCGGGCGGTGGCACCCTCGGTGACGAGGTCCCGCAGCGTGCAGAGCTGCACGCCCTCCTCTCCGAGACTGGGCAGCACGTCGGCGACATACGCCAGGTAGGGCTCGTGCGGGCCGACGAACAGCACGCCGTGACGGAGCCGGGGATCGGAATACAGCAGGTACGCGGCGCGGTGCAGCGCAACGACGGTCTTGCCCGTACCCGGACCGCCGTCGACGACGAGGGCGCCGCCGGATCCCGCGCGGATGATCGCGTCCTGATCGGCCGCGATGGTACCGAGCACGTCACGCATCCGGGCCGACCGGTTGCTGCCCAGGCTGGCGATGAACGCGGACTGGTCGTCGAGCGCGGCGTTCCCGTCGAACCCGTCCGGAGTGAAGACCTCGTCCCAGTAGTCGCTGATCCGGCCGCGGGCCCAGCGGTATCTGCGTCGGCTGGCCAGGCCCATCGGGTTGGCGTGGGTCGCGCCGAAAAACGGCTCGGCCGCTGGGGACCGCCAGTCGACCAGCAGCTGATTGCCCGCGCTGTCCATGAGGCCGAGGCGTCCGATGTACACGGGCTCGGAGTCGTCGGCACCGACGATGTGCCCGAGGCACAGGTCCAGGCCGAATCGGCGCAGGGCGCGCAGCTGAGCGCTCAGGTCGTGAACCATCATGTCCCGCTCCATCGCCTCCTGACCGAGGCGTCGGGGCGCCTTGCGCTCGGAATCGATACGGCGGGACAGATCGGCGATGGACTGCTCGAGGCTCTCCTCGATCGCCGCGAAGTGCCGCTCGTCGCCGGCGATCAGCGCCGGGTCGGCCTTGGGCGCGAGGTGGTCGGGAAGGTCGAAAGCGCCGGCAGTAAGGGGTCTCACGTCAACAACTCCGATCTGTCGTGGGTGTTGTGGATTCAGATTTTCGGCGCGCACTCACGACTCCCATTTCGGCAGGTTCCGGGTCAGGCCGGTAATTCTGCGACACCACCCGGGCCTTGCCGCAAGCCCCGGGGTGCGCTATATATTGAAAGTGGAAGAGAGTTGCACTCATTCCTCCCCTCGTCCGATTCGGACCGTCAAACCCCTTTGCGCAGTAAACCCCCGTCGATTCGACGCGGGCAAGGTCCGCCCGAATATTCGAGACGCGCATACTCGCGTTCGGAAGTCGAATCAGGTAGACCGTCAGTACATTTGACGATGTTCGTCAGCGTCGCGATGAGTTTCGGCCGGATCGCGAGTCCGTACTCGTGACCGGCTTGGGACGCCGCACGACTCTGCCCGGCACGAGACACCACGGAGGACACCATGACGACCACGCCGAACGACCCGACCGCCGCGCTGCCCGGACGTCCGCCCGTCGTCRACCGAGCCACCTGGCAGGCCGCCCGCGACGAACTCATGGTCCGCGAGAAGGCCTACACCCGTGAGGGCGACGCCCTCGCCGCGGCCCGGCGCCGGCTGCCGATGGTGGAGTTCGACGGGACCGTCGAGGTCGTCGGACCGGGCGGCCCGGTACCGTTCCTGGACCTGTTCCAGGGCCGCGACGAACTCGTCGTCTACAAGCACATGTGGCACGACGGCGCGCCCCACCAGGGGCAGTGCGAAGGCTGCACCACCACGGCGTGGCACGTGAAGGACGCCGCGTACCTCAACGCCCGCGGCGTCTCGTACGCCGTCCTGACCACGGGCCGGTGGGACGAGGTGGCCCCCTACGTCGAGTTCATGGGCTACACCGAACCGTGGTATTCGGTGCGCGACCTGGACGCGCCGGTCGGCGACAGCATGGGTTCCCTCACGTCCTACCTGCGGGACGGCGACCGCGTGTTCCTCACCTACTCCACGACGGGCCGCGGCAACGAGCGGATCAACAGCTCCCTCGGCCTGCTCGACATGACGCCCTACGGCCGCGGCGAGGCGTGGGAAGACAACCCCGAGGGCTGGCCCGAGGGCAGGAACGCGTGCTGGTCCTGGCGTTCGGACGCGGACGGGAACGCCACCTGGGGCCCGACCAGCCGTCCCGTACCGCAGTGGACCCGCCCCGGCGCGACCCCCGTCGAGACCCTCGGCCGGAACGGCCACCACTGACGCGCGCTGGACCGAGCCGTCCGAGCGACGGTATCGATCACGGCAAGCGGAACTCTCGACGCGAACTCGAACACTTGATCCACTGAGAACGTGGATCTGACCCAACTCTCCGACGAAGTCGAGCACGTCTCACAGGTGTATGCCGCGAGGTTCGGCATCGAGCGTGATGCAACGTGGTTCCTTCTGAAGTTGCAGGAAGAGGTCGGCGAGCTGACCCAGGCCTTTCTGATGATGACAGGCCAGGCACGGGAGAAAGGACGATCACCGGAAGAACTGGACGAGGCTTTCCGGCGCGAAGTCGCCGACGTGTTCTGCCAGACCTTGCTGCTCGCCCGCTTTCACGACATCGACCTGACGAGTGCAGTGAACGACAAATGGCTGGTGTGGGCGGAACGTGGAATCGGGTCCTGAAACTTTCACGGGTGGTGATGATTTCGACCCCGCGTCGAATCCGGTCCGCGCGCGTATTCCCCGGTGTTAATGTGGGAATACTCGTCCTCACCGAAAGGTGCACCTCGATGAGAAGATTCGCTCGAAGAGCCGGTGGAACCCTCGTGGCAATGACGCTCACCGCGGCCGCTTTCGTCGTGTCACCGCCACCGGTGTACGGATTTGCCGAGGATATTTGCTACACCGAGGACGGTGCCCCGCCGCACAATTGCGCGCCACTGCCCCCCGAATGTCTACTCGACGATCCCAACTCGCCGATCTGCGGCGCCGAGGCGTTCCTCCGCTACGGGTTCACGTTGCGCCGCCCGCTCGGCGGACGGAGTCTCGTGCACTCGGACTCGACGTACATCATCGCCCGCACTGTCGGCTTCTCCGAACAAGATGCGTACTGGATCGCGGCGTACGACGAGGCGACCGACCTCGGCACGTTCGTCCCACGCGACATCTTCGGCCGGCCTGCCCCCGGCGCCGACGCGCTGACCACCAAGGACATCAGCGGCCTGGTGCGCACGCACTTCGACACCGGCGGGTTCCTCTTCCACTTCCTGCCCACGTTGCGCGGGCCGGCGGATCCGCTGCCCAACGGGTTACAACCGAACGTCGACGATCCGCGGCACGAGATCATGCTCACGCACCTGCGGACGTGGGCCATGGCCGGTCCGGGAAGCAACGCGCCGTTGTGCACGGGAGGTTTCACGAACCCGTCGGCCAGCGGCGATTACGGTACGGGCGCAACGTGTTACGGAGACGCGAACCCGGTCCCGATCAACGGCACGTACAGCCTCGAGACGCCGGCCGCCATCCCGTTCACCAACATGACCGGGCAGCAGGTCATCACCGATAACGTCCTGTCGTCACAGTTCGACTCGTGGATCGGCGAGAATTCCTGGAACGCCCGGACCGGCATCTACCTTCACGCTCTCGGTGACCGCATCTCGCACCACGTGTGCACCGACGCCGGCACGATCACCCCGCCGGGCCCTGCCGGGCAGGACTTCCGCATCGACCTGAATCAGCCTACCTGCGACCAGGGTCCGCACGCGGTCCGCCACGAATACGAGACGGGTGTGGACTTCGCCGGCCTGAACCCGGAAGACCAGACGACCGAGGCTGCGTTGTCGATGGTGTACGACGAACTCGTCAACTTCGCGCGAGCACGCGGAACGCTGGATGCGCGCGCCACGGCACCCGCGACGAAGAACGCCCTCCTGAACGACGGCCTCCTGCCGGCGCTCGAGATCCGCGAACCGGTCGAGCGGCTGACCGCCGTGACCGACGTCGGCTGCCGCGCGGGCGTTACCCCGTTCCCCGGAAATCCGGCCTGCCGCTGATCGCGCCCGTCAGCTACCGAAGGGGGACGCGCTGTTGGAGTACCGCGCGAAGTCGCCCTGCGCCCCGCTGTAGACGTTGAGGTCGACGTCGCCGTTGACGCCGGGGATGCGACCGGTGCTGGTGTACTGCCAGAACGTCCAGTTGCTCCAGCCGCCGGGGAGGGGGCCGGGCGTGTTCTGACCGTTGTAGTCGGCGATCCACAGGGGGTATCCGGCGAACTCGTTGGTGTTCGCCATCGCCGTCCGCCAGAAGGTCGGGTACGTGTAGATGATCGGCTGACGGCCGGTGAGCGATTGGACCGTGTTGAGGTAGCGGTGCGTCCAGTCGATCAGCGCGGCGGGCGGCAGCCCGGCGGAGTGCTCGAGGTCGAGGACCGGGGGCATGTCACCCGGACCGTTGATACCCAGGACCACCGTCGAGTAGAAGGCGGCCTGCGCTTCGGGAGACTGGGTGGGGTCCGCGTAGTGGTAGGCGCCGCGGGCGACCCCGGCGACGCGCATGGCGAGGCAGTCCTGGACGAAGTACGGATTGACGTAGTTGAGGCTCTCGGTGGCCTTGACCATCGCGAAGTCGTGGCCTGCGTTGCGGACGGAGAACCAGTCGATCGGCGACCCGCCCGGGTGTTGCCACGACGCCACGTCCGGACCTCGGACGGGTTCGGCTGCGGCATGCCCCGGCACCGCGGCCGCGAGTGCACCGGCGAGCAGTAGCGGTGCGATCTTGGAGAACCTTCGGACCTTCACCCCGATAGCCATGCGCCCGAGGGTAGTGGTTGCGGCGTCCCAGTTCCGGTCAATGACGAGGGTTGCCGGGACACGCGAACGGGAAACGATCCCCCCGGTCTGTTTTGTCCGAAAATTTGACCATCGCGGTAGGTTATGCGACTCTTCCCTAGTCAAATCCATAGGTTACCCAAACCTAACTAGAGCTTTTCCGTAGTCGGTCCCCGGAGCACGAGTCGTCACCCGCTGCTCCCAGCAGATAAGAGAACGACCCTTGGAACCGGCAGAATTCGCGGCTGGTAGCCCCGCCCGCACCGAGACCAGTGGCAGCGACGACGCTGCGCGCCCCTTCGCACTGACCGCCGCTCAGCGCGGGATCTGGTTCGCCCAGCACCTCATGGGCGACGTGCCGATCACGATCGCGCAATACGTCGACATCGAGGGCGAACTGAATGTCGACGCCCTGCGACGTGCAGGTCAGGCCGCTGCCCGCGAGATCGGCAGCGGCATGCTCCGCATCGTCGAGGTCGACGGCGAGCCGCTCCAGACGGTCGACTTCACCCTCGACGACGGGGTGGAGCATCACGACTTCCGGACCGAGCCGGACCCCCACGCCGCCGCCCTGCGCTGGATGCGCGCCGACTACACCGCCCCGCTCGACCTGCTCTCGGACCGGCTGATCCGCGGCGCCACGCTGCAGATCGGCGAGCACCACCACCTCTGGTACTGCCGCATCCACCACATCGCGCTCGACGGGTACGGCGCGATGAAGTTCATGAACCGCGCCGCCGAGCTGTACACCGCCGAGGTCCGGGGCGTGGAACCCGCGGTGTCGGTGGCAGGCGACCTCCGGGACGTCTCGGCCGCCGAGGACGTGTACCGCGGTTCGTCCCGGTTCCTCTCCGACCGCGACTACTGGGCCACCCGCTCCCGGGACCTTCCCGCGCCGACCGGGCTCGCGGGCCGCAGTGCACCGGCGCAGGCCCGGTCGCGATGGCACGGCGGGCCGGTGCCCACCGGCATCGCCCGGGCGGTGGACGGGGCCGTCGAGCGTCTCGACTCCGCCTTCGCCGCCGTCGCCGTGGCGGCGACCGCCGCGTTCGTCGCCCGGATGACGGGTTCCGACGACGTCGTTCTCAGCCTGCCCGTGTCGGCCCGCACCAACGCGGTGCTGCGCCGGTCGGGCGGCATGGTGTCCAACGTGGTGCCGCTGCGGGTGTCGATCACCCCGGACACGACGGTCGCCGCGCTGGTCTCCGCCGTCCAGCTCGAACTCACCGGCGCGCTCCGGCACCAGCGGTACCGCAGCGAGGACATCCGGCGCGACGCCGGCGCCGCCCGGGATCAGCGGGGCTTCTTCGGGCTCGCGATCAACATCATGAACTTCCACTCCGAGATCACCCTCGGCGAGCTCACCGGGCAGTTCCACGTGCTGTCGACGGGACCCGTCGAGGACCTCTCCGTCAACCTCTACCCGAGTGTCGCGGGGAGTTCGTCGCGCATCGATTTCGAGGCGAACCCGGCCCTGTACGGCGACGGGGAGCTCGCCGAACACCACGCGCGCTTCCTCGACCTGCTGGCCCGGTTCGCCGACGCCGACGCGGACCCGGGCGCAAAGGTCGCCGCCCTGGACGTGCTGACCGCGCACGAGCACGCCCAACTCGTGCCCGCGGCCGGCCCGCAGGCACCCGGCCCGGCACTGCTGGCCGACCTGTTCGCGGCGGGTGTCCGCGCGAACCCGGACGGCACGGCGCTGATCCTCGGCGACAGCACGATCGGCTACCGCGAACTCGACGAGCGCAGCACCGCGCTCGCACGGCTGCTGCTGGACCGCGGGGTGGGCCCGGGCCACTTCGTGGCCGTGTCGTTCACCCGGTCCGTCGACTCCGTGGTGGCGGTGTGGGCCGCGGCGAAGTCGGGCGCCGCCTTCGTCCCCGTCGACCCGGCCTACCCGGCCGAGCGCATCGCGCACATGCTGTCCGATTCCGGGGTGACCCTGGGGCTGACGGCGACGGCGCACCGCGACGTGCTCGCGGGAACCGACGTCGACTGGCTCGCCCTCGACGACCCCGCCCTGGCATCGGCGTGCGCGCACATGGCGGTCGCGCCGGTGACGGACGCCGACCGTCCGGCAAAGCTGATGCCGCAGCATCCGGCGTACATGATCTACACGTCCGGCTCCACGGGTACGCCGAAGGGTGTGGTGGTCACGCACACCGGACTGGCCACGTTCGCCGCGTCGGCCCGGCCCGAACTTGGTGTGACCCGCCACTCGCGGGTGCTGCGCTTCTCCTCGTCGAGCTTCGACGCGTCCGTGTTCGAGATGGTGCAGGCGTTCAGTGCGGGCGCGGCGATGGTGATCGCACCTGCCGACGTCTACGGCGGCGACGACCTCGCGGCACTGCTCCGAGCGCAGCAGGTCACCCACATCATCAGTGCGCCCGCGGTTCTGGGCACCGTGGACGCCACCGGTCTCGACTCGCTCGAGGCCGTGGTCGTCGGCGGCGACGTGTGCCCGCCGGATCTCGTCGAGCGTTTCGGCGGCCGCTGCCGCCTGTACAACAGCTACGGCCCCACCGAGTCGACGATCGTCATCACCATGACGGGTCCGCAGACCGACCCCGCGGCGATCACCATCGGCGGTCCGATGCAGGGTGCACGCGCACTCGTCCTGGACCGCTGGCTGCGGCCGGTGCCGCGCGGAGTGACGGGAGAGCTGTATCTCGGCGGCCCCGGACTCGCCGAGGGGTATCACGGCCGATCGGGTCTGACGGCGTCCCGTTTCGTCGCCGACCCGTTCCCCGCGGCCACGGGCGACCGCCTGTACCGCACCGGCGACCTCGTGCGATGGAGCCGCGGCGACAGTCCCGTGCTCGAGTACGTGGGGCGCAGCGACTTCCAGGTGCAACTGCGGGGACTGCGCATCGAACTCGGCGAGATCGACGCGGTGCTGTCGGCACACGAGTCGGTGGACTTCGCCGTGTCCGCCGTGCACGAACGTGACGGTGGCACGCCGGTGCTGGTGTCGTACGTGCGAATCCGGCCGGATCACCGTTTCGATCCCGCCGCGCTGGCCGCGTTCGCCGGTGAATTCCTCCCGGCGCACATGGTGCCGTCGCTGACGGTGCCGCTCGACACCATTCCGCTGACACCGGCGGGCAAGGTGGACCGCAACGCACTGCCCGCACCCGAATTCGACATCACCGCAACGCCGTTCCGCGCACCGTCGACGCCGATCGAGCAGATCGTCGCCGACGCGGTGGCCGAGGTGCTGCACGTCGAGGCCGTGGGCGTCGACGATTCCTTCTTCGCGCTCGGCGGCGACAGCATCGTCGCGATCCAGCTGGTGTCGCGGGCCAAGGCCGCCGGTGTGGTGTTCACCCCGCGGGACGTGTTCGAACGCAAGACCGTTGCCGGCCTCGCCGAGGTCGCGGTCGACCTCGCGGCGGCGCAGAAGTCGCGTCTGCCCGAGCTGCCCGGCGGGGGAGTAGGCGTCCYGCCCCTCACGCCGATCGGCCGCGATGTCCTCGGTCGCAGCCGCGGCAACCGTACCAACCTCGATGCCTTCTATCAGGCCGTGACGCTGACGGCGCCTGCCGACGTCGACCTGCCGCGGCTGCACCGGACCGTCGCCGCGATCCTCGACCACCACGACGCGTTGCGCTCCCACCTCTCGGCGGACGGCCGGGAACTGATGGTCGAGCCGGCCGGATCCGTGAGCGCCGACAGCGCCGTCACATACGTACGTACCGATTGCGTTCCGGGCAACGCACGGTTCGACGCGGTACTCGACGCCGAGTGCCGGGCCGCGGCAGACCGTCTCGACACGGCCGCGGGTGTGATGCTGCAGTTGGTGTGGATCGACCCCGTCGATGCGCGCGGCGTACTCCTGGTGGTGGCCCATCACCTAGTGGTCGACGGCGTGTCGTGGCGGATCCTCGTGCCGGACTTTGCGACGGCCTGGGCGCAGGTGGCCGCCGACCGTGCCCCCGAACTTCCGCCCGTCGCGACGTCGGCCCGCCGTTGGGCCCATGCCCTCGTCGAGGCGGCCGAAACCGACTCGGTGCTCGACGAACTCGACGTCTGGCGGTCCATTCTCGACGGCCCGGTTCCGGCACTCGGTTCCCGTCCGCTCGATCCCGCCGTCGACACCGGCGCGACCACCGGCCGGGTGTCCGCCGAGATCGGACCCGACGCCACCGCCGACCTCCTCACGACCCTGCCGACCGCGTTCCGCGGGAGCGTGACCGACGGCCTCGTGACGGCACTCGGTCTCGCGTTCGCCGCGTGGGGCGGCGACCGCACGCTACTGCTGTCCCTCGAGGGCCACGGCCGCGACGAGACCCTCGTGCCCGGCGCCGACCTGTCGCGCACCGTCGGCTGGTTCACCACCGCCTACCCGGCCCGGATCGCACTGGGCGCGCTCGATATCGCGGATGCACTGGCCGGCGGGCCTGCCGGCGGGCGGGCCGTGAAGACGGTCAAGGAGCAGCTGCGTCGTATTCCCGGGAACGGCACCGGTTTCGGGCTTCTACGCCACCTCCGCGACGACAGTGCCGAGATCCTGAACTCCCTGCCCTCGCCGCAGGTCAGCTTCAACTACCTCGGACGCGTCGGCGCGGGCGACCTCCCGGACGCGGTGCGCGAGAACGGGTGGATTCCCGACGCCACCCGGATCGACGTCAACGCGTTCAGCGGCGCCGGACTGTCGACCGCCTTCGTCCTCGACATCAATGCGTCGGTCGGCGACGACGGCCGGCTGTCCGCTACGTTCGACTTCCCGTCCGGGGTGCTCACCGCGTCCGACGTCGAGCGGTTGGCGGAACTGTGGCGGACGGCGCTCGAGGCGCTGGCTTCGTACGTGCGGGGTGCGGGGCCCGCCGGACTGACCCCGTCCGACGTTCCGCTGGTGTCCGTGGACCAGGAGCGGATCGAGCTGTGGGAGAACAGTTACGGCCCGCTCGACGACATCTGGTCGCTGTCGCCGCTGCAGGCGGGTCTGCTGTTCCACGCCGGGCTCTCGGCCGGCGCGGTGGACGTGTACACCGCGCAGATCGTGCTGGACCTCGGTGGCGACGTCGACGCGAGCCGGTTGCACCGCGCGGCGCAGCGCCTGCTGGATCGGCACGCGGCGCTGCGGACCGCGTTCGTCTACGACACCGACGGCGTCCCAGCCCAGTTGGTCCTCGATTCGGTGACCGTGCCGTGGCGCGAGATCCACGTGCAGGGGTCCGGCGGATTGGACGAACTCGTCGCCGCCGAGCGCGCGACGCGGTTCGACATGGCGGCACCACCGCTCCTGCGATTCGTGCTGGCACATTCCGGCGACCGGTCGACGCTGGTGATCACCAACCACCACATCCTGTTCGACGGCTGGTCGATGCCGCTGTTCGTCAAGGACTTCCTGCTGCTGTACGCGTCGGACGCGCCGATCGCGGCACCCGCGCGCCCCTACCGCCGGTATCTGTCGTGGCTCGCCGGACAGGACCGCGCCGGCGCGCTCGACGACTGGGCCGCCGCCCTCGAGGGAGCCACCGAACCGACCGTCCTCGCCCCGCAGCACACGGGCCAGGGGTCGACTCCCCGGGACGTCGACATCCCGGTCACTGCTGAGGTGGCCGAACAGCTAGTCCGCATCGCCCGCGAGCACGGCGTGACCGTCAACACGGTGATTCAGGCAGCGTGGGGAATCCTGCTGGGCGGATTGCTGTCCCGTGACGACGTGGTGTTCGGCGCCACCGTCTCCGGACGTCCGGCCGACCTCCCCGGCGTCGAGGAGACGCTCGGGTTGTTCATCAACACCGTTCCCGTCCGTCTGCGCCTCGATCCGGACGAACCCGTGTCGTCCCTCCTGCGCCGGCTGCAGGTCGAGCAGGTGCGGCTCCTCGACCGGCACCACGTCGGTCTCACCGAGATCCAGTCGGTCGCCGGTCCGGGCAGCGTGTTCGACACGCTCACCGTGTTCGAGTCGTACCCCGTCGACCGCTCGGCCCTGGACCCCGACACCGACATCGACGGACTGCGGATCCGCGGAATCGACGTCACCGACGCCACGCACTACCCCCTCGCGCTCGTCACGGTGCTGGAGCCGGAACTGCGTCTCACGCTGGAGTACTCGGCCGACACATTCGGCGCGGACGACGCCCACCGGGTCTCGGATCGATTCGCGCGGGTGCTCACGGCGATGACCCGGCCGCACACCCCGGTCGGCGCCGTCGATCTGCTCGGGGACGCCGAACGTGCCCTTACCCTGCACGCGTGGAACGCGACCGAACGCTCGATCGACGCCGTCACCCTCGTCGATCTCCTGGGCGCCGCCGCGCTCCGCACACCCGACGCGGCGGCGGTGACGTTCGAGCAGGATTCGCTGTCGTACGCCGAATTCAATGCCCGCGCGAACGCCCTGGCCCGCCATCTGATCTCGCAGGGAGTGGGCCCCGAATCCATCGTGGCCGTCACGCTGCGCCGGTCGCTCGACCAGCTCGTCGCCCTCCACGCCGTCGTTCGCGCGGGCGGGGCCTACCTGCCCGTCGACCCCGGGCATCCGCAGGCGCGCATCGCCCACGTACTCGGCAGCGCCCGCCCTGCGCTGGTGCTCGCGACCGCGGCCGACACCGGGGTCGTCCCCGACGGCCTGCGCACGGTGCGGGTGGACCGGCTCGACCTGTCCACCGTCGCGACGACACCGCTGTCCGACGCGGAGCGTCTCGCGCCGCTGCGCCCCGGCCACCCCGCGTACGTGATCTATACGTCGGGTTCGACGGGACGCCCGAAGGGTGTGGCAGTGTCGCACGCCGCGATCGTCAACCGGCTGCTGTGGATGCAGGACAGCTACCCCCTCGAAGCGCACGACGTGGTGCTCCACAAGACCCCGGCCACGTTCGACGTGTCCGTGTGGGAATTGTTCTGGCCGTTGCTGACCGGTGCCCGCACCGTGATCGCCGAGCACGACGGGCACCGGGACCCGCACTACCTGTCCCGGCTGATCCACGACGAGGGTGTCACGACGCTGCACTTCGTCCCCTCCATGCTCGACGTGTTCCTCGAACACGCCGACACCGCGCTCTGCACGAGCGTGCGGCAGGTCTTCGCCAGCGGTGAGGCGCTCCCGCGGACCACCGTCACGCGCTTCCACCGCCAGTTCGGTGCCGCGTTGCACAACCTGTACGGGCCGACCGAGGCCGCGGTGGACGTGACGTTCCACCGCACCGATCCGTCCGCGACCGGTCCGGTGCCGATCGGTGCGCCGGTGTGGAACACCCGGGTGTACGTACTCGACTCCCGGCTCCGCCCGGTGCCCGTCGGTGCTCCCGGCGAACTGTATCTGGCCGGCACCCAACTCGCCCGCGGGTACGTGGGCCGCCCCGACCTGACATCCGACCGGTTCGTGGCCGATCCGTTCTCCGCAGGCGGTGCCCGCCTGTACCGGACCGGCGACCTGGTGCGCTGGACCGACGGCGGGGAGCTGGAGTATTTGGGCCGCACCGACTTCCAGGTGAAGCTGCGTGGACAGCGACTCGAACTCGGCGAGATCGAGGCCGTACTCCTGAACCATCCCGACGTGGCGCAGGCGGCCGTCCTGGTGCGCGGGGAAGGTTCTGCCGAACGGCTCATCGGCTACGTCGCTCTCCGGTCCGGAAGCACCGCGGACCCCGAGCGGCTGTCCGCTCACGCGGCTGCGGAGTTGCCCTCCTACATGGTGCCGTCGGCGTTCGTCCTCCTCGACGCGCTGCCCCTGGGTCCCAACGGCAAACTCGATCGCCGGGCACTGCCCGAGCCCGCACTCGCGACCGCCACATTCGAACCGCCGGCGACGGCCGCGGAGATCGCCGTCGCCCGGATCTTCGCCGACGTCCTCGGCGTCACGGACGTCGGCGCCACCGACAACTACTTCGACCTCGGCGGCAACTCGTTGACCGCCACCCGGGCGGTCGCCCGGATCAACGCCGAACTGGGTTCCGCGCTCGGTGTTCGGGAGTTGTTCGATGCTCCCACCGTCCGCGCTCTCGCGGCGGCGTCGACCGCGGATCCCGGGCACACCCGTCCCGCCCTCGTCGCCGGCAGGCGCCCGTCGCGGCTGCCGTTGTCTCCGGCGCAGTACCGGATGTGGTTCCTCAACCGTTTCGACACGACGTCCGGCGCCTACAACATCGCCGCCGCGCTGCGGCTCACCGGAGAGCTCGACGTCGACGCGCTCGGCGCGGCCGTCGGCGACGTCATCGCGCGTCACGAGGTCCTGCGCACCGTCTACCCCGATTCCGCCGACGGACCGCACCAGGTGGTGCTCGACAGGACCACCGCTGACCTGGCGCCGGCCCCGACCACGGAGCAGGAACTTCCGTTCGCCGTCGAAGACCTCGTGACCCGTGGCTTCGACGTGACGGCGAACGTTCCGCTGCGCGTGGCCCTGCTCCGCGTCACGCCGGACGAGCACGTGCTGGTTCTGGTGACCCACCACATCAGCGCCGACGGCTGGTCGATGGGACCCCTGGCCCGGGACGTCATGTCCGCGTATGTCGCCCGCGCGGCGGGCACCGCACCCGAGCAGCCACCGCTGCCCATGCAATATTCCGACTACGCCCTGTGGAAGCTCGACGTCCTCGGCGACGAGGGCGACGCCGGATCGCTCGCCGCCCGACAGATCGACTATTGGACGAACACCCTCGCCGGGTTGCCGGAACGGATCGAACTCCCCACCGACCGTCCGCGACCGCACGTCGCGTCGCACCGCGGTGACACCGTCGACTTCGCCCTCGACCCCGAGACGTACGGCGCGGTCACCGCACTCGCCCGATCCGTGCGGGCGACCCCGTTCATGGTGCTGCACACCGCCCTGTCCGTGTTGCTGTCCCGGCTGTCCGGTAGCACCGACCTCGCCGTCGGCACGCCGGTCAGCGGCCGCGGGGAGGCCGAACTCGACGACGTGGTCGGCATGTTCGTCAACACCCTGGTCTTGCGCACACAGGTCGACCCGGCGCTGACGTTCGGCGCGCTTGTCGAGCAGACCCGCGACACCGACCTCGCCGCCTACGCGCACGCCGACATCCCGTTCGAGCGGCTGGTGGAGATCGCGAGCCCGGCCCGCTCGACCGCCCATCACCCGCTGTTCCAGGTGGTGCTGTCGATCGACGACGTCGCGCCGCCGAGCATCGACCTCCCCGGACTGACCGTCGCGGCTCTTCCGCTCGACGAGGCCGTCGCCAAGTTCGACCTGCAACTGTCGGTGACGGAGAACGCGGACGGGTCCGGCGCCCGGGGCAGGTGGACGTTCGCAACCGACCTGTTCGACCGCGCGACCGTCGAGGCGTTCGGGCGCAGGCTCGTCCGGATTCTCGCCGCCGCGGTGTCGGAACCCGCCCTCGCGGTCGGTGACATCGACCTTCTCGACGACACCGAACGCGCCGCTCTCGTCACCCGCACCGACATCCGGAACCCCGGAAGTCGCACGCTTCCAGAGATTCTCGCCGACGGTGCCGCTGTGGGCGGCACGGCGCTGGTCACCGAGGACGGGGAACTGTCCTACGCGGAACTCGATGCCCGCTCGAATCGCCTCGCCCGGGTTCTTCTTGCGCGGGGCGCGGGCCCAGAAACGGTGGTCGCGGTGGCGCTCACCCGCTCCGCGCTGTCCGTGTCCGCGGTGTGGGCGGTGGCCAAGACCGGTGCCGCGTTCGTGCCCGTCGACCCGGACTACCCCACGGATCGCATCGAGCACATGCTGACCGACTCCCGCGCGGCGCTGGGCCTGACCGACTCTCACGCCGCGGCGACCCTGCCCGGAACCACCGACTGGCTCGTCGTGGACGACCCGGAACTGGGTGCGGGCGCGTCGGCCGATCCGATCACCGACGCCGACCGGACGCTGCCGTTGCGTGCCGAACACCCCGCCTACCTCATCTACACGTCGGGTTCGACCGGAATCCCCAAGGGCGTCAGCATCACCCACGCCGGCCTCGACAGTTTCGCAGCCGAGCAGGTGGAGCGATACGCACTCGACCCGCTCAGCCGGACGCTGCATTTCGCATCACCGAGTTTCGACGCGTCGATTCTCGAACTGCTGATGGCGTTCGCCGCAGGCGCGACGCTCGTGATCGTGCCGACCGCTGTGTACGGCGGGGAGGACCTCGCATCCCGGATCCGCGACCGGCGGGTGACCCACGCCTTCGTCACTCCCGCCGCGCTCGCCACCCTCGACCCGAACTTGCTGCCGGAACTCGGAACCGTCGTGGTGGGCGGCGACGCCTGCGATGCGTCTCTGGTGGAGAAGTGGGCACCCGGCCGCCGGATGTTCAACGCGTACGGGCCCACCGAGTCGACGATCATGGCAACCCTGTCGGGTCCGATGACGGCGGGCGACCCGGTGCGGATCGGCGCCCCGATCCGGGGAACCACTGCGCTGGTACTGGATTCGCGGTTGCACCCCGTTCCCGACGGTGTCGTGGGTGAACTCTGTCTGGCGGGGCCCGCGCTGGCCCGCGGCTACCACGACCGTCCCGCGCTCACCGCCGAGCGTTTCGTGGCGAACCCGTACGCCCCCGGGCGCCTGTACCGCACCGGCGATCTGGTGCGATACACCCCGAACGGTGAACTGGAGTACCTCGGCCGCGCCGATTTCCAGGTGAAGATCCGCGGCTTCCGCATCGAACTCGGCGAGATCGATGCCGCGGTCGCGGCGCACCCGAGCGTCGAATTCGCGGTCACCACCGCGGTAGCCGTCCGAAACGACGCGACGGCACTGGTGACCTACGTACTGCCCGCCGGCGGATCTGCTGTCGACCCGGTCGAGGTGACGGCGCACGCCGCCGGCCTCCTGCCCGGCTACATGGTGCCGTCCACCGTGATGGTGCTCGACCGGGTTCCGCTGACCCCGGCAGGCAAGGTGGATCGCACGGCCCTGCCGGAACCCGTCTTCGCGGTTCGCGCGTACGTGGCCCCGCGCACCGACACCGAACGGCTGATCGCGGCCGCCTACACCGACGTGCTCGGTGCCGAGATGGTGGGAGCCGAAGACGATTTCTTCGACCTCGGCGGCAACTCGCTGAGTGCCACCCGGGTGATCGGCCGGGTCAACGAGTCGGCGGGCACGTCGCTGGCAGTGCGGGTGATCTTCGAGGCGCCCGGCGTCGCCGCCCTCGCCGCGGTGATCGACACGGCCGAGCGCGGGGACCGCCCGGTGCTCGCCGGCATCGCACGGCCGGATCGTATTCCGCTGTCCGCGGCGCAGTCCCGGATGTGGATCCTCAACCGCTACGACCCCGAGTCGGTGGCCTACAGCATCCCGCTCGTGCTGCGCCTGTCCGGCGACCTGGACACCGCCGCCCTCGATGCGGCACTGCGGGACGTCCTGGAGCGCCACGAGGCGCTGCGGACCGTGTACCCCGAGTCGGCCGACGGTCCGTACCAGCGGATCGTTCCCCTGGGCGACCTCGTCGTGGATCTCGAACCGCGCCTGGCCGAGGACGAAGACCAGCTGTTCGCACTGCTGACCGCCGAGCTGTCGACCGGATTCGACGTGACGACGGCGGTCCCGTTGCGCAGCAGCATATTCCGACTGTCACCGGACGAACACGTCCTCGTCGTGGTGGTGCACCACATCAGCGCGGACGGTGCGTCGATGGGGCCGCTCGCCCGCGACCTGATGCTGGCGTACACCGCACGCGCCGGGCACCGGGAACCGGAATGGTCACCGCTCGCGGTCCAGTACGCCGACTACAGCGTGTGGCAGCGGCAGCTTCTCGGCGACGAGACGGATGACCGCAGTGTCGCAGCGCGTCAGGCCGCGTACTGGCGTCAGCAGTTGCGCGGTGCCCCGGAGCTGCTCGAACTTCCCACCGACCGGCGACGCCCGGCCGTGGCGTCGCTGCGCGGGGAGGTCGCGACGTTCCGCCTCGACAGCGCACTCGTCGAGCAGGCCACCGCATTCGGACGCAGCCACGGCGCCACCCTGTTCATGGTGGCGCACGCGGCCCTCGCCACCCTCCTCGCGCGCCTCGCCGCCACCACGGACGTGGTGGTGGGCACTCCCGTCGCGGGCCGCGGCGAGCAGGCGCTCGACGATCTGGTGGGCATGTTCGTGGGGACACTCGCGCTGCGCACCCACATCGATCCGGCGCACTCGTTCGCCGAGGTGCTGGGACATGTCCGGGAGACCGATCTCGCGGCGTACGACAACGCCGACCTGCCGTTCGAGCGGCTGATCGATCTGCTGCAACCGGCTCGCTCGCAGGCGTATTCGCCGATCTTCCAGGTGGCGCTGTCGCTCGAGGACCAGACCGTAGACCAGCTCGCCCTGCCCGGGTTGTCCGTGTCCGCCATGGATCTCGGTGTGGTGCCCGCGAAGTTCGATCTGCAGTTGACCCTCCGTCCCGACGGCACGGGGATGGCGGCGTCGTGGATCTTCGCCACCGATCTCTTCGACCGCGCCACGATCGACTCGTTCTCCGTCCGCTTCGAGCGGATCCTGCGGGTCGCGATCACCGAACCTGGGCGCGCGGTCGGCGACCTGGACCTGCTGGACGCCGCCGAACGCGCCACACTGACCGTGCTGCCCGCACCCTCCGCCGTGGCCGCGCGGGCGTTGCCGGACATCTTCGCTCGCGGAGCCGAACACGGCGGGATCGCACTCGTCTCGGAGGAGGGCGAACTCTCCTACGCCGACCTCGACGCGCAGTCGAACCAGTGGGCGCGCGTGCTCATCTCGCACGGCGTCGGGCCGGAAACGGTGGTGGCGCTGGCACTTCCGCGGACGGCGCGGGCCGCACTCGCCGTGTGGGCCGTGGCCAAGACGGGCGCCGCGTTCGTGCCCGTCGATCCGAGCTACCCGCGCGAACGCATCGAGCACATGCTCGCCGACTCGGGTGCGACGCTGGGGTTGACCGACACCGCCACCGCGGCGGTGCTGCCCACCGGCGCCGAGTGGCTGTTGCTGGACGACTCCGCACTCGTCGCGTCGGCCGCGCCGGTCACCGACCGCGACCGCACGACGCCGCTGCGCCTGGCACACCCGGCGTACCTGATCTACACGTCCGGCTCCACCGGAACACCGAAGGGCGTCACGGTCACCCACACGGGGCTGAGTGCGTTCACGGCGGAGGCGCGCCCGGAACTGGGCACCACGGCGCAGTCCCGCGTGCTCCGGTTGTCATCGGCGAGTTTCGACGCCTCCGTGTTCGAGATGATCCAGGCGTTCAGCGCCGGGGCCACCCTCGTGATCGCACCGCCGTCCGTGGTCGGCGGCGAAGACCTCACCGCCCTGCTCCGCGACCAGCGCATCACCCACGTGCTCACCGCCCCGGCGGCACTGAGCACCGTCGACGCCCGTGAACTCGACGACCTGCGCACCGTCGTCGTCGGGGGCGAGGTGTGCCCGCCGCAACTGGTCGAACAGTTCGCCCCGGGTCGTCGCTTCTTCAACAGCTACGGACCGACCGAGACCACCATCGTCGTCACCATCGGTGAACCGCTCACCCCGGTCGACGACATCACCATCGGCAGCCCGCTCGACGGCACACAGGCACTCGTCCTCGACTCCCGGCTGCGGCCCGTGCCGCGCGGTGTCACGGGTGAGCTGTATCTGTCCGGCCCCGGCCTCGCCCGCGGCTACCACGCCCGGCTCGGCCTGACGTCGGAACGGTTCGTCGCCAATCCCTTTGGATCCCAAGGATCCCGGATGTACCGGACCGGCGACCTGGTGCGGCTGCGCACCGACGGGCAGCTCACGTATGTGGGCCGCGCCGACTCCCAGGTGAAACTGCGGGGCCTGCGCCTCGAACTCGGCGAGGTCGAGGCCGCGCTGTCCCGGCATCCCGATGTGGTCGCCGCGGCAGCGTCCGTCCACCACCACCCTCGGCTCGGCGATCAACTCGTCGGCTACGTCGTGCCCGCGCCGGGCACCAGCCCCGACGTCTCCGGCATCCTGGCGGCGGCGGTCGAAGTCCTGCCCCGCGCGCTCGTGCCGGCGACCGTCACCGTGCTCGACGCCATTCCACTCACCCCGGCCGGCAAGATCGACCGCCCGGCGCTGCCCGCCCCGACGTTCGCGGCGCGGACGGAGTTCCGGGCGCCGTCGACCGCGTCCGAACTACTGGTCGCGCAGGTGTTCACGGATGTTCTCGATGTCGAGCGGGTGGGCGCCGACGACAGCTTCTTCGAGATCGGCGGCAACTCCCTGTCCGCCACACAGGTGATCGCCCGCCTGCGCGCGGCCACGGGCACGTCCCTGTCCGTGCGGTCGCTGTTCGACGCACCCACCGTCGCGGCACTGGCCGCCGCCGTGGACGCCGCCGGACAGTCCGACCGTCCGGTCCTCGAGGCACGTCCGAGACCCGATCGAATTCCGCTGTCCCCGGCGCAGGCGCGGGTGTGGTTCCTCAACCGGTTCGACCCGGCCTCCGCCGTCGACAACCTGCCGCTCGCCCTCCGCCTGACCGGAACGCTCGACGTCTCCGCGCTGCGGACAGCTCTCGGCGACGTCCTCGAACGGCACGAGGCGCTGCGCACGATCTACCCCGACTCACCCACCGGTCCGCACCAGGTCCTGCTCGCCACCGAATCGGCGCTCCCCAGCCTGACCGTGCTCGACGTGAGCGAGAGCGAAGCGTTGCAGCGGGCCCTGGAGTTCGCGGCCACGGGATTCGACCTCACCGCCGAATCGCCCCTGCGCGCCGGTCTGTTCGCGGTCTCCGAGAACGAGCACGTTCTCGTCGTGGTGGTCCATCACATCGCCGCCGACGGATTCTCGCTCGCGCCGCTGGCCCGCGACGTGATGCTCGCGTACACCGCACGCGCGCAGCAGGACGTGCCCGCGTGGTCGCCGCTCCCGGTCCAGTACGGCGACTACAGCCTCTGGCACCGCGAACTGCTCGGCAACGAGCACGACCCCACGTCGCTCGCGTCTCGCCAGACCGACTACTGGGCGCGCACTCTCGCCGATCTTCCGGACGAGCTCACCCTGCCCACCGACCGGCCGCGCCCGCGTCGGCAGTCGCACCGCGGCAGGGAACTGACGTTCACCGTCGACGCCCACACCCACGGGTTGCTGCGCGAACTCGCGGCCGCCCGCGACGCCAGCCTGTTCATGACCGTGCACGCCGCATACGCACTGTTCCTGAGCCGGTTGTCGAACACGGCGGACATCGCGGTCGGGACTCCAGTCGCCGGTCGCGGCGAGCAGGCCCTCGACGACCTCGTGGGCATGTTCGTCAACACCCTGGTCCTGCGGACCCAGATCGACCCGGCGGCCACGTTCGAGGAACTGGTGGAGCGCACCCGCGAGACCGACCTCGGTGCGTTCTCGCATGCCGACGTGCCGTTCGAGCGGCTGGTGGAAGTACTCGATCCGGTTCGCTCCCAGGGGCGGCACCCGCTGTTCCAGGTGGCCCTGTCCTTCCACAATCTCGCCCCCGCCACGTTCGACCTGCCGGGACTCGTGGTCTCGACCGTCCCGGCAGAGCTGCAGACCGCCGAGTTCGATCTGCATCTGACGCTCACCGAGCAGGCCGAGGGCGGTATCCACGCGTCGTTCACCTACTCCACCGACCTGTTCGACGCCTCGACCGTCGCCACGTTCGCCGAACAGTTCACGCGCATCCTGCGGGCCGTGGCCGCCGACCCATCCGCAACGGTCGGTGATGTGTCGTTGCTCGATTCGGGTGAGTACGACGAGCTGGTCGACATTCGCAACCGGACGGTCCATCCGCTGCCCGAGGCCCTGCTGCTCGACACCTTCGCAGATCAGGTTCGCCGGACCCCGGACGCAACGGCGATCGTCTTCGAGGGCGAATCGCTGACCTACCGGGAGTTCGCGAACCGGGTCAACCAGGTCGCGCGGGTCCTGATCTCCGAGGGTGTCGGACCGGAATCGCTGGTGGCCCTGGCCATGCGCCGCTCCCTCGACCTGGTCGTCGGCATGTACGCCGTCCTGACCGCCGGCGGCGGCTACGTGCCCGTCGACCCGGACCACCCCACCGACCGCATCGGCTACATCCTCGACGCCGCCGACCCGACCTGCGTCCTGACCACCACCCGGGACGCCTTCACGAGCGACAGGCCCGTCCTCCTTCTCGACACCCTCGATGTCGACGGCGTTTCCTCGGCGCCGCTGACGAATTCGACGGTGCACCCGGACGGTGTGGCGTACGTGATCTTCACGTCCGGTTCCACCGGCAAACCGAAGGGCGTCGCAGTCACCCACCGCGCCATCGTGAACCAGATCGCGTGGATGGCGAACCAGTATCCGCTGGGCGCCGGCGACGTGTACCTACAGAAGACGGCGACGACGTTCGACGTGTCGCTGTGGGGCTTCTTCCTGCCGCTCCGGGTCGGTGCCACCCTCGTGGTCGCGACCCCGGACGGGCACCGCGACCCGCAGTACCTCGCCGAGCTGATCGACCGATACGGCGTCACCGCAACCGACTTCGTCCCGTCCATGCTCTCCGTGTTCGCGGGGTCCGTGGATCCACAGCAGATCACGTCCCTGCAAGACGTGTTCGTGATCGGGGAGGCCCTGCCCGCCGCCACCGTCCACGACTTCACCGACATCTCCACCGCCCGGGTCCACAATCTCTACGGGCCCACCGAAGCCGCCGTCTCCATCACCTACGCCGACGTCACCGACACCCCCGAGGGCGGCGCCGTCACCATCGGTACCCCCGAATGGAACAGCCGCGTCTACGTCCTCGACTCCCGGCTGCACCCCGTCCCCGCCGGAGTCCCCGGCGAGCTCTACCTCGCCGGCGTCCAGCTCGCCCGCGGCTACCACGGCCGCGTCGACCTCACCGCCGACCGCTTCGTCGCCGACCCCCACGGCGCACCCGGCGAACGGATGTACCGCACCGGCGACCTCGTCCGCTGGACCACCACCGGCGAGTTGGATTACACCGGACGCACCGACTTCCAGGTCAAATTCCGCGGCCAACGCATCGAACTCGGCGAAATCGAAACCGCCCTCCTCACCCACACCGGCGTGTCGCAGGCCGCGGTCCTCGTCGTCCCCACCCCCACCGGCGACCACCTCGCCGCCTACGTCGTCCCCACCACCGGCACGAACCTCGACACCGAGGAAATGCGCACCCACATCGCGCACACACTGCCGACCTACATGCTGCCCGAAACTATCCTCGTCCTCGACAGCTTCCCCCTCGGCACCTCCGGCAAACTCGCCCGAAAAGCCCTACCCACACCAACATTCCAGACCCGCACCTTCCGGGCCCCGACCACCCCCGCCGAGACCTCCGTCGCTCACACCTTCGCCGACGTCCTCCACCTCGACCGCATCGGCCTCGACGACGACTTCTTCGCCCTCGGCGGCAACTCCCTCATCGCCACCCAGGTCGCAGCCCGACTCGGCCGCGCCCTCGACACCCGCATCCCCGTCCGCGAACTCTTCGAAAACCCCACCGTCGAAGCACTCGCCGCCCGCGTCGCCGGGCTCGCCGGCACGGGTGGCGGGACGGCACTCGAGGCGGCCCCGCGTCCCGAGCGAATCCCGCTGTCGCCGGCACAGAACCGGATGTGGTTCCTCAACCGCTTCGATCCCGAGTCGGCCGCCTACAACCTTCCGCTCGCCATCCGGCTGACCGGAATCCTGAACGTCGCGGCCCTCGACACCGCCGTCCACGACGTGCTGGAGCGTCACGAGTCGCTGCGTACCGTGTTCCCCGACGACGGGGACGGCCCCGTGCAGGTGATCCTGCCCGCAGACCGGGTCGACCTCGATCTCACCCCGGTCGACGTGACCGCCGACGAACTTCCGGACGAGGTTCGCCGCACCCTGCACGGCGGCTTCGACGTGACCGCGGGAATCCCCATCCGGGGAAGGCTTCTGCGCACCGCCGTCGATGAATACGTGCTCGTGATCGTCGTGCACCACATCAGCGGCGACGCCGTGTCCATGGGCCCGCTCGCCCGCGACGTCATGGTCGCCTACACCGCCCGAAGTGCGGGCCGGGCGCCGGACTGGTCACCGCTGCCGATGCAGTACGCCGATTTCGCGATCTGGCAGCATGCGGCACTCGGCTCCGAGACCGACCCGGAATCGTTGTCCGCACAGCAGATCCGGTACTGGACCGAAACGCTGTCCGGGCTCCCGGACCTGCTGGAGCTGCCCACCGATCGTCCCCGCCCGGCCGTGCCGACGCAGCGCGGCGACACTGTGCGCTTCGACATTCCGGCGGCGACCACCGTGGCACTCGAGCAGACGGCCCGCGATCACGGCGCCACCGTGTTCATGGTGCTGCACGCGGCGCTGGCGATCGTGCTGTCGCGGCTGTCGTCGACGTCCGACATCGCCGTCGGCACCCCGGTCGGGGGTCGCGGCGAGCAGCACCTGGACGACCTGGTCGGGATGTTCGTCAACACCCTCGTCCTGCGCACGCACGTCGCGGCGCACGAGAGCTTCACCGAACTCCTGACACGGGCGCGGGACACCGACCTCGGCGCGTACGGGCACGCGGACATCCCGTTCGAGCGGCTCGTCGACGTCCTGGCCCCCGCCCGCACGCAGGCCCACACACCGCTGTTCCAGGTGGCGCTGTCATTCGAGCATCGCGGCGTCACGCGATTCGAATTGCCGGGTGTGACCGTGGAACCCGTTCCGTTCGAGGCGGACACCGCCCAGTTCGACCTCGCGTTGGTCGTTTCCGAGGGCGAGTCGCCGGCCGGATTGTCGGGCGCGTTGCGCTTCGCCACCGACCTCTTCGACCGCACGACCGCGGAGGACTTCGCCCGGCGGTTCGTCCGTGTCCTCGACGCCGCCGTGTCCGACCCTGGCGCGGTCGTCGGCGACATCGACCTCCTCGATCCGGCCGAGTGGGCCGCGGTCCCCGTTCGAGGTGTGCCGTCGGCGCCCCCGGCCACCCTCGTCGGCCTGATCGACGCCGCCGTCCGGACCGATCCGGAGTCGTCCGCGCTGAGCTGGAACGGCCGGGAGTACACGTACCGCGAGGCGGACGAGTGGTCCACGCGGCTGGCCTGGGTGCTGCTCGCGCACGGTGTGGGCCCGGAAACGTTCGTGGCCCTTGCCCTCCCGCGTTCGCTCGAATCGGTGCTGTCCGTGTGGGCGGTCGCCAAGACCGGTGCCGCGTACGTGCCGGTGGATCCGACGTACCCGGCGGATCGCATCGCGCACATCCTCACCGACTCGGGCGCCACCCTCGGTGTCACGCTGTCCGGTGAGCGGGCCGCGTTGCCGGACACCGTTGTCTGGCTGACCCTCGACACCGCCGACGTGACCGCCCGGCACGAGTCCGCGAGCTCCGAACCGATCACCGACAGGGACCGGATCCGCCCGGCCCGCGTCGAGAATCCGGCGTACATGATCTACACGTCGGGCTCGACGGGTCTGCCCAAGGGCGTCGTCGTCACCCACGGCGGCATCGCGAACCTCGCCGCCGAACGCCGCGAGCACTACCGTATCGAACAGTCGTCCCGGTTCCTGCACAAGGCGTCGCCGAGCTTCGACATGGCCGTCGGCGAGATGGTGTCGGCACTGAGCGCCGGCGCCACGCTGGTGATCACACCGACCGAGATCGTGGGCGGCGACGAACTGTCCGGCCTCCTGGATCGTCAGCGGGTCACCCATGCTCTGATCACCCCGGCGGTGCTGGCCACGATGGATCCCGACGGGCACCCGCAGTTGCGGGTGCTCGGTGTCGGTGGCGAAGCGTGCACCCCCGAACTGGTGGCCCGTTGGCAACCCGGACGCACCATGCTCAACGGCTACGGGCCCACCGAGGCCACCGACATCTCCACGGTCGGCGACCTCGTATCCGGTGCACCCGTCACGATCGGGCACCCGGTGCGCGGCTTCGAGATCATGGTCCTCGACACCCGGCTGCACCCCGTCCCCGCAGGCGTGCCCGGCGAGCTGTACGTCGCGGGACCGGCACTGGCCCGCGGCTACCACGCCCGGCACGGCCTCACCGCCGAACGGTTCGTCGCCAACCCCTACGGCGCACCCGGCGACCGCATGTACCGCACCGGCGACGTCGTCCGCTGGACCGGAACACACGGACTCGAGTACTTCGGCCGCGGCGACAGCCAGGTGAAGATCCGCGGCAACCGGATCGAGCTGGGGGAGATCGAGTCGGCGGCGTCCCGGCACGACACGGTCGGCCAGGCGGCGGTCGTCGTCCACGACACCCCGTCGGGTCAGCGTCTCGCCGCCTACCTCGTGCCCGCAGCCGGTCACGCAGTCGACACGGATACGATCCGCCGCCACCTCGAGGATGCTCTGCCGGCGCCGATGATCCCGGACGCCTACGTGGTGATCGAGGCGCTGCCGGTGACGGTGAACGGGAAGCTCGACCGCGCGGCGCTGCCGGAGCCCGTGTTCGTCACCGCGTCCGCACGGTTCCGGGCGCCGGTCACCGACACCGAGAAGGTCCTGGCGGCCGTGTTCGCCGAACTCCTCGGCGTCCCGACGGTCGGCGTCGACGATTCGTTCTTCGGCCTGGGCGGCGACAGCATCGCGTCGATCCAGCTGGCGTCGAGGGCGAAGGCGCACGGGCTGATCATCTCGCCCCGGGACGTGTTCGAGCACAAGACCGTTGCCGCTCTCGCACTGGTCGCGGCGCGGGCCAACGACACCGAACCCGGCGTGCTCGAGGAACTTCCGGGTGGGGGTGTCGGCCCGCTTCCGCTCACCCCGGTGATGCGTCTGGTCACCGAGCGCGGGGGCACCCTCGACCGCTACTCGCAGTCGGTCGCGCTGGAATTGCCGGTGGGCATCGACCGGGTGGGTCTGCTCGCGACCCTGTCCGCCGTGATCGATCACCACGACATGCTGCGTGCCCGTCTCGTCGGCGGCGACGCGCTCGAAGTGGCACCGGCAGGCRCCGTCGACGTCGCCTCCCTCGTGCACCGGATCGACTGGGATCCGCGTGTCGATCCGACGGAACCGGCACGCCGGGAACTGGATTCGGCGCTGGGCCGCCTGAATCCGCGGGCCGGCATCATGTTGCAGTGCGTCTGGCTCGATCCGGTGGGCACACCGGGACGCAGTGGCCGTCTGATCGTCGCCGCCCATCATCTCGTGGTCGACGGCGTGTCCTGGCGCATCCTGATTCCGGATCTGATCGCCGCCTGGGCGCAGATCTCGTCCGGTGGGGCCGCGACGCTCCCGCCGGTCGGCACGTCGATGCGGCGATGGGCGCACGCCCTCACCGAGGATGCACGCAGCACGGAACGTGTTGCGGAACTGCCTCTCTGGCAGCGGATTCTCGACGGTCCCGATCCGACGCTCGGAACCCGGCCGTTCGATCCGGCCCTCGACGTCCTGGCGACGGTCGATCACGTGCGCGTCGAACTCGACGCGTCCGTGACGCGATCACTCGTGACCTCCGTTCCGGCTGCCTTCCGCGGCGGTGTGGGCGACGGGCTGATCGCCGCGTTCGCCCTGGCCGTGAGCGCCTGGCGACGACGCCGGGGCATCGAGGAGCCGTCGCTGCTCCTGCAACTCGAGGGCCACGGACGCGAGGAGCAGGCGGCGCCCGGCGCCGATCTCTCCCGCACGGTCGGGTGGTTCACCAGCGTGTATCCGGTCCGTCTCGACCTCGGCGGCATCGACGTCGACGCCGCCCTGGCGGGGACGGCCGACACCTCCCGTGCCGTCAAGGCCGTCAAGGAGGACCTGCTCGCGGTGCCCGCCCGCGGACTGGGCTACGGGCTGCTGCGCCATCTCAACTCCGAGACCGCCGCCGCGCTGCAGCAACTCCCGACCCCTCAGATCAGCTTCAACTACCTGGGCCGGGTCTCCGAGGCCGACATCCCGGAGGAGTTCGCGCACCTGGGCTGGACCCCCGCCACGGACATCGACGACCTCCGGGGCGCCGGCAACGACGACATGCCCGCCGCCGCCGTTCTCGACGTCAATGCGATCGTCACCGGCGTGGACGGTGAATCCCGGCTGACCGCCACGTTCTCGTATCCCCGGGAACTGCTCTCGGATACGGACGTCCGGGAACTGGCCGACCTGTGGACGCGCGCGCTCACCGCGGTCGCCGCGCACGTGGACAGCGGGACCGCGGGCGGGCTCACCCCGTCGGACGTACCCCTCGTCCTGGTGGGGCAGCGCGACCTGGAACTGTGGGAAGAGCAGTTCGAGGCGCTGTCCGACGTCTGGTCGCTGTCGCCGTTGCAGCACGGGCTCGCGTTCCACGCACAGCTCGCGCGGGACACGGTGGACGTCTACACGACGCAGACGGTGCTCGAACTCGGCGGCGTCGTGGACGCCGACCGGATGCGTGCGGCGATCTCCGCGCTGCTCGACCGGCACCCGAACCTGCGCACCGCGTTCGTCGGCGCGAGCACCGGCGAGCTCGTCCAGGTGGTCCTCGACCGCGTGCAGATTCCGTGGCGCACCATCGATCTCGGGGCTATGGACGAGGCCGCCCGGTTGGCTGCGCGGGACGAGGCGCTCGCCGCCGACCGCGAACGCCGATTCGACCTCGCGTCGCCCCCGCTCCTGCGGTTCACGCTGATCGACGACGGCGACGGGCACCACGCGCTCGCCGTCACCCTGCATCACATCCTCGTCGACGGCTGGTCCATGCCGCTGCTGCTGAAGGAACTCCTGGTCCTGTACGCCACCCGGGGTGACGCGTCCGTGTTGCCGCGGGTGCCGTCGTACCGCGCGTTCCTGTCGTGGCTGGCGTCGCGCGACCGCGCCGCGTCCCGGCAGGTGTGGGCCGAGGCGCTGACCGGCGTCGAGCAGCCGACGCTCGTCGCCTCCGACGGTCCCGGACTACCCGGACCCGCAGAGGTGGCCGCGGTGGACGCGGACGCCGGACCCGGCCTCTCCGCGCAGCTGACCGCGCTCGGCGCGGAACTCGGTGTCACCCTCAACACGCTGGTGCAGGCCGCGTGGGGAATCCTGCTGTCCCGCATGCTCGGCCGCGACGACGTCGTGTTCGGGGCGACGGTGTCGGGGCGGCCGGCGGAGCTCGAGGGCGTCGAGTCGATGGTCGGCCTGTTCATCAACACCCTGCCCGTGCGGGTGCGGGTCGACCCGGACGAGTCGGCGGCCGGCCTCCTGATCCGGGTGCAGCGGGAACAGGCGACCCTGCTCGATCACCACTATCTCGGCCTGAGCGACGTGCAGCAGACCACCGGCAGCGGTGCGCTGTTCGACACTCTGACGGTGTTCGAGTCGTATCCCGTGGACACCGCGGCGCTGGCCGAGGTGACGTCGATCGACGGCATGACCGTCCTCGGGGTGTCCGGCGAGGAAGCCACCCACTACCCGCTCACCCTCACGGTGTTCGCCGAGAACGGGTTGCGGTTCACGCTGAGGTATCGCACCGACGTGTTCGACGCGACGTACGTGACCGCGCTCCGCGCACGGCTGCTGAAGGTGCTCACCGCGCTGGTCGCCGACCCCGCCGCACCGATCGGCGGGATCGAGATCCTCGACCCCGAGGAACGCACTGCCCTCGCCCCAGTCCGTGGTCTGCCGACCGCAGCGCCGGCCACACTCGCCGGGATCATCGACGCCGCCACGACTTCCGCGCCGGACGGGATCGCGCTGTCCTGGCAGGGTCGTGACTGGACGTACCGCGACGCGGACGCCTGGTCGAACCGTCTGGCCCGGCTTCTGCTCGCGCAGGGCGTGGGACCCGAAACGTTTGTCGCGGTCGCGTTGTCGCGGTCGGTGGAATCGGTGCTGTCGGTGTGGGCGGTGGCCAAGACCGGCGCCGCGTACCTCCCGGTCGATCCCACCTACCCGATGGACCGCATCGACCACATGCTGTTCGACTCCGGCGCCCACCTCGGCATCACCGTCGCCGGGGAGCAGGACGCCTTGCCGGACAGCGTGTCCTGGCTCGTCCTCGACGAACTCGCGGGCGCACTCGAAGCCGCGCCGGCCACCCCGGTGACCGATGCGGAACGCGCGCGGCCCGTGCGCGTCGAGAATCCGGCGTACATGATCTACACGTCGGGCTCCACCGGGCGACCCAAGGGTGTCGTGGTCACCCACGGCGGGCTGGCGAACCTCGCGACCGAACGTCGCGAGCACTACCGCGTCGACCCGTCGTCCCGGTTCCTGCACAACACGTCGCCCAGCTTCGACATGGCGGTGGGCGAGATGATGTCCGCCCTCTCCGCCGCAGCGACTCTGGTGATCACCCCACCGAGCGTGATCGGCGGGGAGGAACTGGCGGCCTTCGTCCGCGGCGAGCACGTGACGCACGCGCTGATCACCCCGGCCATGCTGTCGTCGATCGACCCTGCGGGGTTGGAGGAGCTGCGGGTACTCGGCGTCGGTGGCGAAGCATGCACCCCCGAACTGGTGGCCCGCTGGCAACCCGGACGAACCATGCTCAACGGCTACGGACCCACCGAGGCCACCGACATCTCCACCGTCGGCGACCTCGCAGCCGGGCAGCCGATCACCATCGGGCACCCGGTGCGTGGATTCGAGGTCATGGTCCTCGACGCGCGGCTGCGTCCCGTCCCCTCCGGGGTTTCCGGCGAACTGTACGTCGCGGGACCGGCACTGGCCCGCGGCTATCACGCCCGGTACGGCCTCACCGCCGAACGGTTCGTCGCCAACCCCAACGGCGCACCCGGCGACCGCATGTATCGCACCGGCGACGTCGTCCGCTGGACCGCGGCGGGAGAATTGGAGTACTTCGGCCGCTCGGATCACCAGGTCAAGGTCCGGGGCTATCGCATCGAACTCGGCGAAATCGATGCCGCCGTACTGGAACACCCCGACGTCGACTACGCGATCACGCTCGGCCGCCGCGGCCCGTCCGGCGACACGGTGCTCGTGTCGTATGTGGTGCCTGCCGCGGGATCCGCCCCGGATCCCGCGCGGATTCGAGCGTTCGTGTCCGAGTTCCTCCCGACGCACATGGTGCCGTCGGCGGTGGTGTGCATCGATTCCGTCCCGCTCACGCCCACCGGGAAGCTCGACGTGGATGCGCTGCCCCGCCCCGATTTCGTTGCCGCCGAATACCGTCGGCCTGCCGAGGGGCACGAGAGCGCGATCGCGACGGTCTTCGCCGCGGTCCTCGGGGTCGACCGGGTCGGCGCCGACGACAACTTCTTCGACCTCGGTGGCACGTCGCTGTCCGCGATGCGGGCGATGAGCCGTCTGCGGGCAAGCAGCGACGTGACCGTGTCGCTGCAGTGGCTGATGACCGAACCGACACCGGCCGCGATCGCCGCGCGCATGGACGCGGCCGACGGCGACACCGCTGACACCGCCCTCGACGTGGTCTTCCCGATCCGGGCCGACGGCGCGGGTACGCCGATGTTCTGGATTCACCCGATCAGCGGACTGTCTTGGTGCTACACGGGATTCGCCGAGCACATCGACAACGACCGGCCCGTCTTCGGCATCCAGACCCCGGCCGTCGCCGGGGAGGTGCTGCCCGGCTCGATCGAGGAACTCGCCGCCCGGTACCTCGCCGAGGTGCGGAGGATCCAGCCGGACGGTCCCTACGATCTGGCCGGCTGGTCGATCGGCGGCGTCATCGCCCACGCGATGGCGGTGCAACTGCAGCAGTCCGGACACGCGGTCGGCTCACTGGTGATGCTCGACAGCTTCGCGGAAACGCAGCAGTCGCAGGAGATCACCGAACAGCCGGCACCCGGGGAGGGCGAGGACACGGCCTCAGTGCTGTCGGCCCTGAGCCCCGAGCACGTGCGCCGCCTGACCGCGGCCGCGCACCACAACGCGGGCCTCATGCGCGACTACCGGCCGGGATTGTTCGACGGGGACGTGCTGTTCTTCACGGCGGCGCACGACGACCCGACGCTGCGGCGAGCGGTCGGCACCTGGCGTCCCTGGGTGAACGGGCGGATCACGAATCACCCGGTTCAGTCGAATCATTGGCAGATCACCGAACCGGCCGCGGTCCGGGTGATCGGCCCGCTGCTCGCCGACTACCTCACCGACGGCGCGAATCACGTTTCGAGAATGGAGATCGACCGATGAGACTGTTCACCGCGGGCGTGGCCACCGTGGCCGCAGCGTTGCTCCTGGGCCTGCCCGGCCCGGTAGCGATGGCCGAGCCCGCCGACGGCGGTGCGGTGGTGGCGCCGAGCGCGTCCGGCAGCCTCGACCGGATCGAGAAGATCGACGATCGGCGCTGGAACGTCTTCGTGTACTCGCCGTCGATGAACGAGGTCGTGGAACTGCAGGTGCTGCGCCCCGCCGACACCAGCGTTCCGCGTCCCACGCTGTATCTGCTGAACGGGGCCGGAGCCGGTGAGGACGGCGCCAACTGGATTCGGCAGACCGACATCGTCGACTTCTTCGCCGACAAGAACGCGAACGTCGTGATCCCCGTCGGCGGCTACATCAGCTATTACACCGACTGGCGGAACGACGACCCCGTCCTCGGGCGCAACCAGTGGCAGACGTTCCTCACCGAGGAACTGCCGCCGGTGCTGGACACCGCGCTCGGCGCCAACAGGGTGAACGCGATCGGCGGACTGTCGATGTCGGCCGGCTCGGTGATCGACCTCGCGGTCCAGGCACCGGGCCTGTACCGGGGTGTCGCGTCGTACAGCGGTTGTGCGATGACGAGCGACCCGATCGGGCAGAACCTGGTCCGGCTCGTGGTCGAGGTGGTGGGCGGCGGCAACACCGAGAACATGTGGGGCCCCACCGACGACCCGGCCTGGACCGCACACGACCCCTACGTCAACGCGGACAAACTCCGCGGGCTCGAGCTGTACATCTCCAACGCCAGCGGACTGCCCGGACCGTACGAGGCCCTCGACGCCGTCCGCCCCGCCGCGGCGCCCCCGCTCCCGGACCAGATCGTGATCGGCGGCGTCATCGAGGCGGCGACGAACTACTGCACGCACCGGCTGGTCGACCGGCTCGACACCCTCGGCATCCCCGCGACCGTGAACTTCCGGGACACCGGCACACATTCGTGGGGCTACTGGCAGGACGCCCTGCACGAATCGTGGCCCGTCCTCGCCCGGGCCCTCGAACTCACCTGACACCAGCCGTATGTCCTCGTCGTCGAGCGGAGTATCGGCGGCCATGCACTGTGTGAACCGACGGCGAAGACTTGGTGCCCGAGTTGCACTTCTGATGGCAGGCTTTTGCGCGAGCACGAAGCCGCCGAATTGCGGCTCGGACTCGACCCCTTCCGGATCTCTGGACGTCGCTCGAGACTGCTCTGCATTCCATTGACGGACTATTCCATCAATGGAATGCTCTGTGGGTGATCGTCGACATGCCGGAAGACTTCTTCGCCTACCTCGATCGCCTCGAGGAGCAGGCGGAGCGTGGGGACGCTCACGCGGTGCAGGTGTTGGCACATGTGACGGCCGCGTTGGCGGATCTGGCCGCACTGGAGGAACCACCATCGGTGGATCTGCCAGGATTGAAGCGGGTGCGTCAGTCCAGGCGGGTATCCGGTGTGGCGGACCTCGCACCCGTTCGACGAGGGTGTCGCGGTCCGGGTGATCTGCTGGTTCCCGCTGGGCACCGACGTCGTGGTGGTGGCGCTGTTCGCGGGGGACAAGGCGCAGATGGGGGATGTGTTCTACAACAGCGTCGGTTCTCGTGCCGATGCGGCGATCGAGCAGTGGCTCTTCGAAACCCGAGGTGAGGATCATGACTGACAAGCGCACGTTCAGGCGGGCGAACGAGAGGATCGCAGAGCTGACGGCGCACTCCGCCATCACCAGTGAGGTGGAGCGTGTCCGTGCGGAGACGGCGGAAATGAACCGGGTCTACGTGCAGACTCTCGCCGACATCCGTAGGGCCGGTGATCTCACGCAGACCGAGGTGGCGAAAGTGCTCGGCGTGGAGCAGGCGGCGGTGTCGAAGATCGAGCGGCGCGACGACTTGCTCCTCTCGACGCTGCGGCAGTACCTAGCGGCGACCGGGGCCGAGCATCCGCGGATCGTCGTGGAGAAGAATGGGATCGAGGTCAGCCTGGACCTGGACACCTTCTCGGGCACATAGCCGTGCAGTTTGTGGCGAGGTTCTCCTTACACATACGTTGGCCCCCGCGCCTGCCTCGAACAAGCAACTCGAATTAGTCCAACACGGTGAGTCCGTCCCGCGGGGACGCGTCTTGGACCATTACTCTCGCCGTCTGACGAAAAGGCGAAAGCGGCAGTGCTGCAACCCTGGCCAGACGAACATCTCGGCGAACGAGTACGGCGTGGCGACGGGTATGGAATGCGCTTTTCGCACCGTTCGAGTACCCGACCGGATTGCCCCGGTTGACGCTCGCGCGATTGACCGGGGCCGGCGGCGTCACTTCGTCACATACGCCGCCTGCCGGAGTGCCTCGCCGCGGCCTGCCCGTCCGGGAGCCGACGACGCGTTGATCGCGAGCACCGACAGCAACTCGTACGCGACGTGCGCTGCCGCGATGCCGGTGATCTCGGCGTGGTCGTATGCGGGCGCGACCTCCACGATGTCGGCGCCGACCACATTGAGGCCGACGAGTCCGCGCAGCGTGTTCAGCAGTTCGCGGGACGTCATGCCGCCGGCCTCGGGTGTGCCGGTGCCCGGCGCGTGCGCGGGATCGAGGACGTCGATGTCCACGGACACGTAGACCGGACCGCCGTCGAGCCGTCGACGCATCCGTTCGACGATGCTGGCGACGCCGTCCACCTCGTAGTCGTCGGACCGGATGACCTGGAAGCCGAGAACGGCGTCGTCCTCGAGGTCCTTCTTGCTGTACAGCGGGCCGCGGATGCCGATGTGCTGCGACCGCTCGAGGTCGATCAGCCCCTCCTCACTGGCCCGCCGGAACGGGGTGCCGTGCGTGAAGGGGGCGCCGAAGTAGGTGTCCCACGTGTCGAGGTGCGCATCGAAGTGCAGGACGGCGATCGGACCGTGGTCGCGGGCGAGGGAACGCAGGATCGGCAGGGCGATGGTGTGGTCGCCGCCGAGCGTCAGCACGGTCGAGCCGTCCTTGCGCAGGTCGGTGACGGCACCGTCGACGGTGGCCAGGGCTTCCTGGATGTCGAACGGATTGACGCCGATGTCACCGAAGTCGGCGACCTGCTGCGCACCGAAGGGGTGCACGTCGAGTGCGGGGTTGTACGGGCGCAGGAGCTTCGACGCGGCGCGGATGTGGCCGGGGCCGAAGCGTGCGCCGGGACGGTAGCTCACGCCGGAGTCGAACGGAACACCCAGCACCGTGACGTCGGCGCGGGAAACCTCGTCGAGCCGGGGGAGGCGGGCGAACGTGCTGGGTTCGGCGTAGCGCGGGGTGCGGGTCGCGTCGACGGGGCCCTTTATTGCGTCGTGGTCTGTAGTCATCGGAATCCTTCGGTGTGTGCCGGAGACGTGGCTTCGTCGTATCGTTTCCTTGGAACGCATTCTTGTCAACACCTGTTTCCTATACGAGACACAACGAAGGATCGATGCATGGCGAACGACCTCGCAACCGAAGGTGCGTCGGGCGTCGACGCGCCCAGGATCGGCCCCCGGCTCAAGGCGGCCCGGCAGGCACAGCGCCTCACGCTCGACGAACTTGCCGCGAGCTGCGGCATCACCAAGGGCTACCTGTCGAAGATCGAGCGGGACCACGCGAGCGCGTCCGTCGCCACGCTGGTGCGGATCTGCGCCGCCCTGAACATTCCCGTCGGGTCGCTGTTCGAGAGCTCCGCCGCAGGTGAGGTGGTACGCGCCGACGCCTACCCGCCGATCAGCTTCGGCGGGGAGCGCATGGCCGAGTTCCTGTTGACCCCGTTTGGTGAGCGCCGCGTCCAGTCGCTCCTGAGCCGGATCGAACCCGGCGGCGGGAGCGGCTCGGAAACGTACGAACTGCCGGTCGACGTCGCCTTCGTCTACGTCGTGTCGGGCGAGATCTGCATTTCCTTCAACGGCCCGGGGGCAGGCGAGGACGTGTCGCTCGCGACCGGGGACGCGTTCACCTTCTCCCCGCAGTTGCCGCACAGCTTCCGCGCGCTCGGCGACGACACCGCGACCGTTCTGTGGATTCTGGCCCCAGCACTACCGGACGATGTCCGGCCCACCTCCCGCTAGGAAACCGTCAAGCGGTTTAGGAAACATGTGTTGACAGTCACGGCTCGCCCGTTCATTGTTGTGCGCATCACTCCACCGCTCAGGAGCTCAACGTTGGACATCACCAAGATTTCTCCGCGCCCGCCCGGACTCGCCGGCGCACTGCGCGCCCGCAAATCGGTCGACGCTATCGTGGCGCGCAACGACCAAGAACCCGGTCACGGTCTCAAGAGGTCGATGGGCCTGGTGCACCTCACCGCACTGAGCATCGGTGCGTCGCTGGGCACGGGCATCTTCGTCATCCTCGGCGAGGCGACACCCAAGGCCGGCCCCGCCGTCGTCCTCGCCTTCGTGCTCGCGGCGTTCACCGCCCTCTTCTCCGCCCTCTCCTACGCCGAACTCGCGGGCAGCATCCCCGTCTCCGGCAGCTCCTACTCGTACACCTACGCGACGATGGGCGAACTGTTCGCATGGATCTGCGGCTGGTGCCTGATGCTCGAGTACGGTGTCTCGGTCGCGGCCGTCGCCGTCGGCTGGGGCGAGTACATCAACGAACTGCTCCACGGCATGTTCGGCATCGCGCTCCCCGCCGCGATCAGCGAATCACCGGGAGCAGGCGGCATCGTCAACGTTCCCGCCATCGTCATCGTGCTCGTTGCGGTGGTCCTGCTGACCCGTGGGGCGTCCGAGAGCGCCCTGGTGAACACGGTCATGGTGGCCCTGAAGATCCTCGTGCTCGTGTTCTTCTGCGCGGTCGCCTTCACCGCGTTCCGCGCCGGGAACTTCGCACCGTTCATTCCCCTCGGCGCGGCGGGCGTGACGGCCGCGGCGTCCCAGGTGTTCTTCGCCTACATCGGATTCGACGCCGCGTCGACCGCCGGCGACGAGGCGAAGAACGCGAAGCGCGACCTTCCCCGCGCCATTATCCTCTCCCTCCTGATCGTCACGATCCTCTACTGCCTGGTCGCGATCGCGGCCGTCGGCGCGATGCCGTGGCAGGACATCGCCGGTGAGGGCGCCGCACTCGCGACCATCCTGAATGCCGCGACCACCAGCACCTGGCCCGCCATCTTCCTGTCCGCGGGCGCGGTGATCGCCATCGCCAGCGTCGTCCTCGCCGTGATGTACGGACAGACCCGCATTCTGTACGCGATGTCGCTCGACGGTCTCGTGCCGCGGATCTTCTCCCGCGTCAACCCGCGCACCCGGGTGCCCGTCGTCAACATCGTCGTCGTCGGCGGCATCGTCTCCGCGCTCGCCGGGTTCGTGCCGCTGGGCGAACTGGCCGACGCGACGAGCATCGGCTCGCTGTTCGCGTTCATGCTCGTCAACATAGCCGTGATCATCCTGCGCCGCCGCCACCCCGACCTGCACCGCAGCTTCCGGACCCCGCTGTTCCCGCTGATGCCGGTCCTCGGCGTCGTGTTCTGCGCGCTGCTGCTGTTCGGCCTCGGCGTCTCGACGTGGGTGGCGTTCGCGCTGTGGATGGCAGTGGGGCTCGCGATCTACTTCGCCTACGGCGTCCGCAAGTCCGAACTCCGCAGCAGGCCGGAAGAGGTCGAGGCGCGATGAGGGCGGCACTGTTCCAAGGTCCCGAACTGTCCTTCGACGTCGCGGCGAACCTCTCCGCCATCGCCTCCGCCGCGCAGAGCGCGGCCGCATCCGGGGCGTCCATCCTGGTCTGCCCGGAAATGGCGGTCACCGGCTACAACATCGGATCCCTCATCGCTGAGCGGGCCGAACCCGCGGACGGACCGATCGCGGCACGGATCGCGGAGATCGCTCGCGAGTCCGGGATCACCGTCGTCTACGGCTACCCCGAGGCGGACGCGGGCGTCGTCTACAACAGCGTGCAGGCTCTCGATCCGTCCGGAACGTCGCTGGCGAACTACCGCAAGACCCACCTGTTCGGAGAACTCGACCGGTCGCACTTCGCGGCCGGCGACGAATTGGTGGTCCAGTTCGACCACGACGGCATCCGGTGCGGACTCCTGATCTGCTACGACGTCGAGTTCCCGGAAGCCGTTCGCGCCCATGCCGACCGGGGAACCCAGTGGCTCGTCGTCCCCACCGGTCTGATGAGTCCGTACGAATTCATCGCGGAAAGCGTCGTCCCCACCCGGGCCTACGAGAGCCAGATGTTCGTCACGTACGTCAACCGGTGCGGCACCGAAACCGACCTCGACTACTGCGGGTCCAGTTGCGCGGTCGCACCCGACGGCACCGAACTCGCCCGGGCGGGCCGCCACGAAGAACTGGCTGTCGTCGACCTCGAACTCGACGTCCTCCACCGATCCCGCCGTGAGAACACCCATCTCGACGACCGACGCGTCGACCTCTACCCCTTCCCGCAGGAGAAGACTTCATGACGATCCCCGTCACCCCGGACAGCACCGCCACGGACACCGACGTCCCGCCGCTGACGATGTTCGGTCCCGATTTCCCTTTCGCTTACGACGACTACGTCACCCACCCGTCGGGCCTCGGTGCGGTGCCCGCCGACCGGCACGGCACCGAGGTGGCGGTCATCGGCGGCGGACTGTCGGGCATGGTCACCGCGTACGAGCTGATGAAGTTGGGCCTGAAACCGATTGTCTACGAGGCGGATCAGATCGGTGGCCGGATGCGGTCGCAGCCGTTCGAGGGCCACCCGGGTGTGGTGGCCGAGATGGGCGCGATGCGGTTCCCACCGTCGTCGACCACCCTGTTCCACTACCTCGACGCCACCGGGCTGCGGACCGAGGCGTTCCCCAACCCGCTCGCCGACGCCACCCCCAGCACGGTCATCGACCTCAAGGGCGAAACCTATTACGCGCAGCACCTCGACAATCTGCCGCCCGTGTTCCGGGAGGTCTCCGACGCGTGGCAGCGCACCCTCGAGGACCACGCCGAACTGATCCCGCTCCAGCAGGCGATCCGCGATCGCGACACCGCCGAACTCAAGCGGATCTGGAACGACCTCGTGGTCCGGCTGGACGATCAGACGTTCTACGGCTTCCTCGCGTCGTCCAAGCACTTCGCGTCGTTCCGGCACCGGGAAGTGTTCGGGCAGGTCGGTTTCGGAACAGGCGGCTGGGACACCGATTTCCCCAACTCGATCCTCGAGATCCTGCGCGTCGTGATCACCGCCGCCGACGACCACCACCGCGGCATCGTCGGCGGGTCGCAGCAACTGCCGCTGCACCTGTGGACGGACACCCCGACGGGGATGGCGCACTGGCCGGACGGCACGTCGGTGCGCTCGCTGAACGGCGGGGAAACCCGTCCCCGCGTCACGGAGGTCCGGCGCACCGCACCGCACCAGGTGACGGTCACCGACTCGTCCGGTGAGATCCGCACCTACCCGGCCGCCGTCTTCACCGCGCAGAGTTGGATGCTGCTCAACAACATTCACTGCGACGACGACCTGTTCCCGATCGACCACTGGACCGCCATCGAACGCACCCACTACATGGGTTCGACGAAGGTGTTCGCCCTCGTGGACCGTCCATTCTGGAAGGACAAGGACCCGGTCACCGGCCGCGACCTCGTCAGCATGACGCTGACCGACCGGATGAGCCGCGGCACCTACCTCCTCGACCACGGCGACGACAAGCCCGGCCTGATCTGCCTGTCCTACACGTGGTCCGACGATTCGCTCAAACTCCTGCCGCTCGACGCGACCGAGCGGATGAACCTCATGATCAAGTCGCTCGAGGAGATCTACCCGGGCGTCGACTTCCGCAGTCACATCATCTCCACGCCGGTCACGCTGTCCTGGGAGACCGAGCGCGACTTCATGGGCGCGTTCAAGGCGAACCTCCCCGGCCACTACCGGTACCAGGAGCGGCTGTTCAGCCATTTCGTGCAGGACGAACTCGACCCGCGGCACCGCGGCATCTTCCTGGCCGGCGACGACATCTCGTGGACCGCGGGCTGGGCGGAGGGCGCCGTGCAGACCGCGCTCAACGCCGTCTGGGGAGTGATGCACCACCTCGGCGGCGCCGCCCCGGCCGACAACCCCGGACCCGGCGACCGGTACGCCGAACTCGGTCCGATCCGCTTGTGCGACTAGCGCCCGTGAGTACTTATTAACCACGGGTGGTTAATAAGTACTCACGGGGGCGTCAGCCCAACCAGTCCAAAACCGCAGCGGCCGTCCACGACTGCTGCATGCTGCCGAGGGGCTGCCCGGTGAACGGCTCGTAGTATTCGGCGAAGCTGCCGTCGCTGGCCTGCCGCAGCCCCTCGGACCGCAGCAGGTGCGAGCGCTCGGCCCACCCGCGGCGGGCGAACGCCCAGGAGAACAGCCACGTCATCACCGGCCACACCGGACCGCGCCAGTATTCGCGCGGGCGGAAGTCGCCCGACACCGGCGACGTCGACGGCGGCACGGCGTACCGAAGGTCGGGGTGGCCGCAGAATTTCGGCCCCTCGAACGTGCGGAGGAGGGCGCGTTCGGCGTCGCGGCTCAGGCCGCCGCACAGCAGGGGAGAGAACATGGCGAGGGTTTCGGTGGAAATCCACCGGCCGCTGCGCAGATCGAAATCGCGTGCCGCCCCGGACCGTTCGTCTGTGGTCGTGAGGACGCCCTGCCGGAACCGGGCCGCCCACCCGTGCAGTTCCCGAACATCGGAGTTCGGCATCGAATGTTCCTCACCGATGGTCGCGAGCACCTCGCACGCCATCGAGAACACGGCGCTGACGAACACGTCCTCCACGGCGAAGCTCATGGCGGTGGCCAGTTCCGCGTCGTCGTAGCGGACGGTCTTCATCTCCTCGAGCAGCCACAGGTAGCGGTCGTATTCGCCGTTCGACGGCCGCTGTCCCGTGTCGGCGACGTGGGACAGGTCCTCGCGCAGATATGCGGGCATCGCCCCGGCCACGACGTTGGCGTACGAGTGGTCCCAGCGCGGCGAATTGTCCATCCCGGATTCCCAGCCGTGGTACAGCGCGATCCGGCCGTTGCCGTCGAGGTCGCGGGCGTGGGCGAGCCAGCGGTGCCAGCGCACGAGGTCGGGCCAGCGCCGGTCGAGGAACTCCTCGGCGACGGCGCGGGTGCTGCGACCGTGCCTGCGCGAGTGGTCGAGGATGCGCTGCACGGCGATGGCGTGCACGGGCGGCTGGGTGATCCCCGACGTCTGGGTGCCGCTCGGCGCGTGCGCCGCGAGGGTCCCGCACTCCCACCGCCCGGGGCCGGGGAAGTATCCGTCGACGCCGTTCGCGAACACGATGTGCGGGATCATCCCGTTCTTCCACTGCGCCGACAGCAGGGTGTCGAGTTCGACGACGGCCCGCTCCACGCTCAGCGGCGCCAGTCCGACCGCGACGAACGCGGCGTCCCAACTCCACATGTGCGGGTACAGGCGCGGCGCGGCGCTCGTCATCGTGCCGAGGTCGTTGCCGCGAAGCAGGTACGCGGCACGTGCCGCGAGCTGTGTGGGGGTGAATCCGCGGTCCGCCATTGCACCATTCTGCTGCGGGTCGGCCCACACCGCTCGTCGGATGGGGTTCAGGGGCGCGGTCTAGACCTAGCCGGAGTGCGCCTCGAGGTACTCCTCGACCGCCTCGCGCATGACGTCGCTGGGCTTCCTGTGCTGATTCTCGGCGAAGCGATCGAGTCTCTCACTCAACGGACGCGGCAGCCGGACCTGCCGGCGAGGCGATTCGCCGCTCACACCATCGGCCTGCCCCAAGGACGGACGGCCCGCCCCGACCCGGTCCAGCAACTCCCTGCCGTCTGCGGCAGCGTCCTGGCCTCTCTTTGCGGTTGCGGAGTTCTCGGGCAACTTCATGTCACGCTCCGCCCACTCGGCGAGCCGGCCGAAATCGGGCTCCTCGTTTTCAGTGTTCATCTGTGTCATCCCTCCGGGTATGTTGCGCTGCGGTCACCTCTTCAGCGGCCCACATTCGGTCGGCCCCACACTAATTTTGTACGACATAATTGGTCGACCGCATCTATAACATGGCGCGCCTGGAGCACTAAGCCTGCAATCGAGAGTGCGAGCGTCCACGTGCGTGCACTCAGCCGGCGAATCCGCGGCGAATCCGCACAGAGTCAGCGTCGGGCGCGAGTCGCGCAGCGGCCGTAGATCCGACAGCCGGCGGAGGAAAGCCGAACCCCACAGGCCCCGGCCGAGCGGTAACGCGACCTCGCGGGTGAATGCGACGTCCGGGACCCGTGCGGGCAGTTCCGCGGCCTCGCCTGCGGAGAGGTGGAACGGCATCGGCGGGACGGTGTAGTCGCCGTGGATCCGCAGTCCCTTCTGCGTCTTGCGGCTGAACCATCTCGGCACCGAATCGAACATCATCCGGCCACCGGGGAATCGCCGGGCGCAGTCGCCGATCAGGGACAGCGACTCGTCGGGCGGCAGATACATCAGCAGGCCCTCCGCCGAGACGAACACACCCCGGCCGGTGTCGACGTGGTCCATCCACGACCGGTCCAGCGCGGACACCGCGAGGGTGGTGACGTTCGGCTCGTCCGGCAACAGTTGCCTGCGCAGCGCGACCACCTCGGGCAGGTCGATCGACACCCACCGGACGTCGGGGTCGCCGATCCGCCAGTAGCTGGTCTGCAAGCCCTCGCCGAGCGCGACGACGGTTCCGTCGGGATGGGCGGCGAGGAATGCCCGGATCTCGTCGTCGAACGCCTGCGCGCGCAGGGCGTGGGATTGACCGGGTTTCCCGAAGTTCTCGTACGGATAGTCGAGGGTCTCGTAGAGCTTCACGGCGAGCGGGTCCTCGAACGCGGTGTCCGGGCGCGCCGCCTCGACGGCGCGGTTGCGGAGCGTCCACATCATCGTCGCGGGCACACCGGTCAGGGTGGTGGCGTCCACCCGCTTCCGGCCGTCGTCAGGCATTCCGCACCGGGTCGGGGTTCTCGGCGAGCGGTGTGCGGCGCAGCGTCTGGGTGCGCAACGTGTCCATCGACATTGCCAGGCTCCGTTCCCGGTGAGATCCGGTACACCACTCAATCACCTTTTCGGGCCCGCGTGGGCGAGGAACACCGACTCGGCACACGCTTGCGGGAATACGGTAGGGGGGTATGGTAGTTCTCAGAGAAGACATCGATACCCCGAAGAGAGGCGAACCCCCGTGAGCACCTCCAGCGTCACCGTCACCGGCATGACCTGCGACCACTGCGTGTCCTCGGTCACCGAGGAGATCAGCGAACTCCCCGGCGTCACCGCCGTGAACGTCGATCTGGCCACCGGCACGGTCGTCATCGAGAGCACCACCGACCTCGACCCGGGCGCCCTCGCGGATGCCGTCGCGGAAGCCGGGTACTCAGTCGCCGGCTGAGCCGGCAAACTCCAGCACAGGAGCCCCATCATGAACGCAACCGGCAAGTTCGCCGGATTCACCGTCGGCCTCGTCGTGATCTTCGGTGCCGCGCTCGCCCTCGGGTCGGTTGCCGGCCCGGACGTGGCCGAGCCCGCCGCGCACACGGCCGGGGACGACGGGCACGGCGCGGCGGGTCATGACGCCGTCGCCGACTCGACGCCGGGCGGACTGTCGCCGACGGCGGACGGCTACACCCTCGAACTGGCATCCGACCAGGTCGCCGCCGGTGCCGCGGTCCCGGTGCAGTTCCGGATCACGAATCCCTCGGGGGTATCCGTCACGGACTACACCCCGGAGCACGAGAAACTGCTGCACCTGATCGTCGTCCGCCGCGACCTCGCCGGGTTCCAGCACGTGCACCCGACGCTCGACGCGACCGGAACGTGGAGCGTCCCCCTCGACCTCACCCGCGGCGGCGACTACCGCGTGTTCGCGGACTTCACCCCGGCGGGCGGAGAGGGCGTCACCCTTGGCACCGACCTGCGCGTGGCCGGCACCTACGACCCACAGGAACTGCCCGCACCCGCGCCGACCACCATCGTGGACGGCTACACCGTCACACTCGACGGCACGCTGCGACCGGGCGAGACGTCGAACGTCACCCTCTCGGTGAGCCGCGACGGATTACCCGTCACCGATCTGCAGCCGTACCTCGGTGCATACGGTCACCTGGTGGCGCTGCGCACCGCCGACCTCGGCTACCTGCACGTCCACCCCGACGGACATCCCGGCGACGGCGTCACCGCGGCCGGTCCCGGGATCGACTTCGCCGTCACCGCACCCAGCGCGGGCGACTACCGGCTGTTCCTGGACTTCCAGCACGCCGGCGTCGTCCACACCGCGGAATTCACCGCCACCGCCGGACCGGAGGAGAAGTGATGACCCACGCGGCCGACATCGCGGCACCGCCCGATTCCCAGATCGAACTGGCCATCGGCGGGATGACGTGCGCGTCGTGCGCCAACCGCATCGAGCGCAAGCTGAACAAGCTCGACGGCGTCACCGCGACCGTCAACTACGCGACGGAGAAGGCCCGCGTCCACTACGACGCCGCCGACGTCTCGCCTGAGGACCTCGTCGCGACGGTGGAGCAGGCCGGATACACGGCGCGACTGCCCGAGGTGAAGCCCCCGGCTCCGGAGGAAGAGGACCCGGCGGCGGGACTGCGGCAGCGGCTGCTCGTGTCGGCGGTGCTGACGGTCCCCGTCATCGCGATGGCGATGATCCCGGCGCTGCAGTTCACCAACTGGCAGTGGCTGTCGCTCACGCTCGCGGCCCCGGTCGTGGTGTGGGGTGCGTGGCCGTTCCACCAGGCCGCGTGGACGAATCTGCGGCACGGCACGGCGACCATGGACACGCTGGTGTCGATGGGCACGCTGGCCGCGTTCGGCTGGTCGCTGTACGCGCTGTTCTGGGGCACCGCCGGCATGCCGGGGATGACGCACCCGTTCGAGCTGACGATCGCGCGGGTCGACGGCACCGGCAACATCTATCTGGAGGCCGCGGCGGGCGTCACCACGTTCATCCTCGCCGGCCGCTATTTCGAGGCCCGCGCCAAGCGGCGGGCCGGTGCGGCGCTGCGGGCGCTGCTCGAGCTGGGCGCCAAGGAAGTGTCGGTGCTGCGGGACGGCACCGAGCAGCTGATCGGGATCGACCAGCTCGACGTCGGTGACCTGTTCGTGGTCCGCCCCGGCGAGAAGATCGCCACCGACGGCGTCGTCGTCGAGGGCTCGTCGGCGGTGGACGCGTCGATGCTGACCGGCGAATCCGTGCCCGTCGAGGTCTCGCCCGACTCCGAGGTGGCCGGCGCGACGGTCAACGTCGGCGGCCGGATCGTGGTTCGTGCCAGCCGAATCGGAGCCGACACCCAGCTCGCGCAGATGGCGTGGATGGTCGAGGACGCGCAGACCGGCAAGGCCGAGGTGCAGCGCCTGGCCGACCGGATCTCCGGCATCTTCGTCCCGATCGTGATCGCGTTGTCGGTCGCGACCCTCGGCTTCTGGATCGGAACCGGCGGTGCGGTCGCCGCCGCGTTCACCGCCGCCGTCGCCGTCCTGATCATCGCGTGCCCGTGCGCGCTCGGACTCGCCACCCCGACCGCCCTCATGGTCGGCACCGGACGGGGCGCCCAGCTGGGCATCCTGATCAAGGGCCCCGAGGTTCTGGAATCGACCCGGCGCGTCGACACCGTAGTGGTCGACAAGACCGGCACCGTCACCACCGGCACGATGTCGCTGCACGACGTGATCGCCGCCGACGGTCAGGACGAGGAACAGGTTCTCCGGTTCGCCGGGGCACTCGAGGACGCGTCCGAGCACCCCATCGCCCGGGCGATCACCCGCGGCGCGAAGGAGCGACTGACGACCCTCCCCGACGTCGAACAGTTCACCAACGTCGCGGGACTCGGCGTCCAGGGCATGATCGACGGTCACGCGGTGGTCATCGGCCGCGCGAAACTGCTCCGCGACTGGTCGCTGCACCTCACCACCGAACTCCAGCGGGTCGTCGAGGCGGCGGAGGCGGACGGCAAGACCGCGGTCGGGATCGGCTGGGACGGACAGGCGCGGGGCGTGCTCGTCGTCGCCGACACCGTCAAGCCGACGTCCCGCGAGGCGGTGGCGCAGTTCCGGGAACTCGGCCTCACGCCGATCATGCTCACCGGCGACAACAAGTCCGCGGCCCGGGCCATCGCCGATCAGGTCGGCATCGGCGAGGTGATCGCGGAGGTGCTGCCGCAGGACAAGGTGGACGTGGTCAAGCGTCTGCAGGCCGAGGGCAAGGTGGTCGCGATGGTCGGCGACGGAGTCAACGACGCCGCCGCGCTCGCGCAGGCCGACCTCGGTCTCGCCATGGGCACCGGCACGGACGTGGCCATCGAGGCCAGCGACCTCACCCTGGTCCGCGGCGACCTCCGGGCCGCCGCCGACGCGATCCGGTTGTCGCGCAGAACGTTGAGCACGATCAAGGGAAACCTGTTCTGGGCCTTCGCCTACAACGTCGCGGCGCTGCCACTGGCGGCGGCGGGCCTGCTCAACCCCATGCTGGCCGGTGCCGCCATGGCATTCTCTTCGGTGTTCGTCGTGAGCAACAGCCTGCGACTGCGCCGGTTCCAACCCCTGACCACTCCCACCCGAGGGGAACAATCATGACCGAGCAACCGCACACCGGTACCGAATCCGGCCACGGATACATCAGCGCCAAGGACGACTACCTCAAGCGACTGCGCCGCATCGAGGGCCAGGCGCGGGGTCTGCAGCGGATGGTCGAGGACGAGAAGTACTGCATCGACATCCTCACCCAGGTCTCGGCGATGACCAAGGCGCTGCAGGCGGTGGCGCTGGGTCTGCTCGAAGACCACATCAGCCATTGTGTCGTCGACGCCGCCGTCGCGGGCGGCTCCGAGGCGGACGCGAAGATCAAGGAAGCCACCGACGCCATCGCACGACTGGTGCGTTCCTGAAAACCTGACCACGAGAGCAGCTTCCGAGGGAGCAGGCATGTCTCACGATCATCAGAAGGAAATGGAACAGGTCCGGCACACCGGACACGAAAATCACGACGCCCACACCGATCGGCACGCCGGCCACGGCGCGCACGGTGAGGTGTTCCGGCAGAAGTTCTGGATCAGTCTCGCGCTGTCGGTGCCGGTGGTGGTGTTCAGCCACATGTTCGCCGACCTCCTCGGCTACACCGTCCCCGACTTTCCCGGTGCGTCGTGGATTCCGCCGGTGGTCGGTACCGCGATCTTCTTCTACGGCGGCGCACCGTTCCTCACCGGCGCGTGGAGCGAATTGAAGTCGCGGCAGCCGGGCATGATGCTGCTGATCGGGATGGCAATCACGGTCGCGTTCCTCGCGTCGTGGGTGACGACCCTGCAGATCGGCGGGTTCAACCTCGACTTCTGGTGGGAACTGGCGCTTCTCATCGTCATCATGCTGCTCGGTCACTGGCTGGAGATGCGGGCACTGGGGTCGGCGTCCGGGGCCCTCGACGCGCTCGCCGCGCTGCTCCCGGACACCGCGGACAGGGTCACCAACGACGGCGTCACCGAGGTGCCCGTCTCCGAACTCGCCACCGGCGACCTGGTGCTGGTGCGGGCAGGCGGCCGCATTCCCGCCGACGGCACCGTCGAGGACGGCCGCGCGGAGGTCGACGAATCGATGATCACCGGCGAATCCACCCCCGTCCCACGGTCGGTCGGCGACCCCGTGGTCGCGGGCACCGTCGCCACCGACAGCGCGCTGCGGATCACCGTCGGCGCCGTGGGGGAGGACACCGCGCTCGCCGGCATCCAGCGACTGGTCGCCGACGCGCAGTCGTCCTCGTCCCGCGCCCAGGCCCTCGCCGACCGCGCGGCCGCGTTCCTGTTCTATTTCGCCTCGATCGCAGGACTTCTCACGTTCGTGGTGTGGTCGCTGCTCGGCAACGTGGACGAGGCCGTGGTGCGGACCGTCACCGTTCTGGTGATCGCCTGCCCGCACGCCCTTGGCCTGGCGATCCCCCTCGTGATCGCCATTTCCACCGAGCGGGCCGCGAGGGCCGGTGTGCTGGTGAAGGACCGGCTGGCTCTCGAACGCATGCGCGGCGTCGACGTCGTGCTGTTCGACAAGACCGGCACCCTCACCCAGGGCAGGCACGCGGTGACGGGCCTCGTCGCGACGGCCGGTGTCACCGACACCGACCTGCTCGCGCTCGCCGGCGCCGTGGAGGCCGATAGCGAGCACCCGGTCGCCCGCGCGATCGTCGCCGAGACTGCCGCGAAGGTTCCCGCCGAGTCCCGCCGCACCGCCACCGAATTCCGGTCGTTGCCCGGACGCGGCGTCCGCGCCGAGGTCGCCGGCGAGGAGGTCGCCGTCGGCGGACCGGCAATGCTCGCCGAACTGAACGTGACGGTCCCCGACGACGTTGCGGCGCACACGAAACGGTGGGTCGAGCGCGGCGCCGCCGTCCTCCACGTCGTCCGCGACGGGAAGGCGCTCGGCGCGGTGGCGCTCGAGGACGCCGTCCGCGAGGAGTCCCGGCAGGCTATCGACGCCCTGCACGCACGGGGTGTGAAGGTCGCGATGATCACCGGCGACGCCCGGCAGGTCGCCGACGCCGTCGCCGCCGACCTCGGGATCGACGAGGCGTTCGCCGACGTCCTGCCCGAGAACAAGGACGCACAGGTGGCGGCACTCCAGGCCCGCGGCCACCGCGTCGCGATGGTCGGCGACGGGGTCAACGACGCCCCCGCGCTCGCCCGCGCCGACGTGGGTGTCGCCATCGGAGCCGGCACGGACGTCGCCATCGAGTCGGCGGGGGTCGTCCTCGCCGCCGACGACCCCCGTGCGGTTCTGTCGATTATCGATCTATCGCAGGCGAGCTACCGCAAGATGTGGCAGAACCTGGTGTGGGCCACCGGTTACAACATCATCGCCGTCCCGTTGGCCGCGGGCGTCCTCGCGTTCGCCGGGGTCGCGATCTCCCCCGCGGTCGCGGCGATCCTGATGTCGATCTCCACCATCGTCGTCGCCCTCAACGCGCAGCTGTTGCGACGACTCGATCTGGATCCGGAACGGCTGAGCCGGCACTGACCGGGGTCTGCGTCCATTCCCATTCTCCTCCGTCTGTTCGGGTACCCATCCCCACGGATCAAGGAGTTCACCATGAGCAACCCGAACGAGTTCGAGACCCCGGCGACGGATCGGACGGACATGACACCGCAGGCCGCGGCGCCGACGTGTTGCAGCACCGAACGGCAGACCACCTGCTGCGATCGCAGCGAGAAGTCGACGTGCTGCGGTCCGGCGGCAACGGCCGGCGGCGGGTGCGGCTGCCAGTAGTCCTTACCCGGCAACGGTGCGGTGCGAGCGTTGGGCTCGCACCGCACCGCCGTCTGTGCGTGGTGTCGCGCGATCTAGGGGCGCCTCTCGAGCGGGTGTGCCGGTCTACTGGTCCGTCGTGGGTGTGGCTCCGCAGGCGCAGGATCCGCCGCTGCGGGGCTGGTAGTCGTGCACGTGCCCGGCGCGATCCTGGCTGATCTCACAACACGCGTGCAATTGGGCCTGAAGGGCGGCGCGGCCTCGCTGGACCCGGGATTTCATCCCGGACACCGAGATTCCCGCCTCACCCGCGGCCGCGGCGTGGGTTCGGGCGTCGAGGTCGACCATCTTCACCGCCGCGGCCTGCTCGGCGGGCAGCCCGGAGAGCATCGGCACCAGGCAGGAGGCGAGTTCCTTCTCCGCCGCCTCGTCGACATCCGATTCGTCGTCCGGTGGAGTGTCGGGGACGGCGTCGACGACCAGCTCACGCCGGTGCGGCGCGGAGCGGTAGAAGTCGGTGATCGCGTTGCGGGTGATGGCATACATCCACCCGAGGAGGCGGTCCTGATCGCGCAGATTGTCCAGGCTCTTGGCCATCCGCAGGAACACGATCGACAAGATGTCGTCGGCGTCCTCGGGGCGCGAGACCCTGCGGGCTATGAAGGCCCGCAAATCGCTCGAGAAGCTGCGCCAGAGCTGTTCGAGATCAGCTGGCTCCTGATGGGGTGCGGTCGCGGTGGTGGTCGATTCCTCGCTCATGATCCGTGGTTCCTTTCCGTTTCCAGCATCCCCGTCCGGCGGCGCGGTGGCGACCCCGGGGAACGACCTCTCCGGTACCGACGGCGGCGGCCGCAATCGGACGCACCCGCGATAGAACGCAGTCTGCGTCCGAATCCGGTTTGCCTCGTCTGTATGGGTGTCGATGTCGATGACGGGTTCTCCGATTCGACGTACCAGTAGAAGCGCGGCGAGGAGGTGAGAGCGATGTTGACCACACACCTGTTTTCGGGTCTGACCAGCGAAGAGGTCGATCTGATCGTGGCGGAGGAACTGCATCTGCTCGACGCCGCCGCATGAGCGCCGTCGACGCCCGCACCGGGCGTATCCGCTGACCACAGCGCTCTCCCAGCCTCTACCCCCTCTGCGGGTAGGGGCCAGAAGAGTGCCCGGCTCCGGGTAGGCGCCGCACACAAAGCCTGCCCTGTCCCTCTCCTTACTCGGGAGGGACAGGGCAGGTTCGTCGTTGTTCAGCGGCCGCGGGCCGACCGAATCAGGCGGGTGAGGACGGGGACGGCGGTCACCGCCGCCCACAACCCGACCGCCGCAACCAGGGCTGCGGCGGTGTCGCCGGCGGTGGCGGTGCCGAGGACGTGCCCGCGCAGGGCGTCGGTGGCGTGCGCGACCGGATTCACCGTGGCCATTGCCTGCATCCAGCCGGGCATGGTCTCGATCGGSGYGAACGCACTCGAGACGAACATCAGCGGCATCATCACCATCATYCCGGCGAACTGGACCACGTCCGGGCGCCGCAGCCGATCCCCGATCAGYCCGAACAACGCGCTCATCGCCCCCGCCARCACCACCAGCACCACGACCGCGGACACGGCATCGACGGCGCTGCCGTGGAACTCGAAACCCAAAGCCACGGCGGCGATCCCGAGCAATGCGGCCCGGGCGAGGGTGAACACGGCCTCATTGATGGTGCGAGCGATACCGGGTAGGCCTGCGCGCATCGGCAGGGCCGCGAAGCGGTCGTGCAGGCCGTTGGTGTGATCGATCGCAGCGGACACTCCGGCGTTGGTGCCGGCCATCACTGTGGAGACGGCGAGCATCGCCGGGGTGAGGAAAACGATGTAGCTGACCCCCGCCGGGAAGCCCGGGCCGGCCGCGACACTGCGGAAGACCTGGCTGAACAGCACCAGCATCGCCATCGGCATGGTCAGCGAGAACATCAGCAATTGCGGAACCCGGGCACTGGTGCGCAGGTTCCGGACGGTCAGAGCGACGAGCTGGTTCCCGATCGAAGCCCGGGCGATCGCGGGCGTGGTGGTGGTCATCGGTGGGCTCCGGGGGTGTGGGCGAGGTGGGTGAAGACGTCGTCGAGGCTCGGGGAGGTCACGTCCAGGTCGGTGACCTCGATGCCTCCGCGGTGCAGGCCGGCGACCAGGGCGGTCGCGGCGGGGGCGTCGTCGACGGTGACCGACACCCGAACCCGGTCGCCGTCGACCCGGTCCGTGTCCGGGATGAACGGCAGACTTCCCAGTTGGTGGGTGGGGACGGTGGCGGTCAGGACCTTGCCGCCGACGATCCGTTTCAGTTCGGCGGGGGTGCCACGGGCGGCGACCCGCCCCCGGCGCAGGACCACGATGTGGTCGGCGAGCCGGTCGGCCTCCTCGAGGTACTGGGTCGTGAGCATCACGGTGGTGCCCGCAGTGGTGAGCTCGTCCACGACGTCCCACAGTCCGGCGCGGGCGATCGGGTCCAGGCCGGTGGTCGGCTCGTCCAGGAACAGCACCGACGGGGATCCGACGAGGCTGGCGGCCAGATCGATTCGGCGGCGCGAGCCCCCGGAGAGTTCCCCGACCCGGCGGGTCGCGTACTCGTGCAGCCCGAGCCGGTCGATCAGCGCGTCGGCCCGCGCCCGAGCGGTGCGGCGCAGCCCGGTCAGTCGGCCGATCAGCTCCAGATTCTCTCGGGCGGTGAGGAATTCGTCGAGTCCGGCGTATTGGCCGGTCACCCCGATCCGGCGGCGCACCCGGTCGGCGTCGGCGATGACGTCGAGGCCCTCGATCTGCACGCGGCCGACGGTGGGGCGCACCAGGGTGGTGAGGGTGCGGATCAGGGTGGTCTTGCCGGCACCGTTGTGGCCGAGGACCCCGAGCGTGGTCCCGGCGGCGGCTTCCAGGTCGACGCCGTCGAGGGCCCAGGTTGTGCCGTAGGCGACGTGCAGGTCCTCAACGAGGACGGCGGGGGCGGTCATTTCACACCCCCGCCGTGGCCGCCGGCCGCGTGGCCGGTTCCGGTGGGAGAGAACGGGTGGGTGGACATCGGAGGATTCCTCTCGAAGAAGGGCTTGCTCCCACCCGATGTGGATGGAAGTTACCTCCTCAGACGAACCACCCGCGAGAGGGACGCACCCGCCGTCGAATCAGCTCCCTATCGGACGCGGCTGAGCCTGCTCACCAGGTGGTGGGAGTCGCGGCCCACCATGCGCAACGACGCCGATGACAGCGAGCGTTGCCACTCCAAGACCGACCCAAGTTTTCAAGAAGGATTGGCGGCCTTGCTGTGGTGGGGGATGCTGGCGGCCCCGATGAGGGCGGCGACCACAGCAAGGGCGGCGAGGATCAGGTAGGCGTGGGCGTAGCTGCCCGTCCACGCCGACAGGGCGGTCCCGGCCCAGGGGGCGAGAGCCATGACGATGACGACCGGCGCGGACATCAGCCCGTTCAGGCGCCCGTAGTGGGTGGCGCCCCATCGGTCGGTGATCGCGGTGGCCTGGATCAGGGTGAAGATCCCGCGGACTAGCCCCGCGCCGATGGCGACAGCAATCAGCGCGACCACCGAGGTCACGATCCCGAGCAACGCGGTGCTCGCGGCGGTGGCGGCGAGGATCACCACGGTGCGGGTGCGGGCAGTGGTGCGGGCAGCGATCGGGAGGTAGCCGAGGCGGCCGAGGACCTGCCCGGCACCGCCGAGTCCGAGCGTCAGGGCGGCGAGGGATGGGGAGAAGCCCTGCTCGATCAGCAGCGGCACCAGGTTGAACACCCCGGCGAACGCGGCGAACGCCCCGAGACTCAGGGCCGCAACGAGGGCGAGGAAAGCCGGGCTGCGGGAGGCGTCCCGGTGATCGACCGGATGGTTCCCGGTCGGGGCAGGTGGGTGCGGCCACCGACCGCGCAACCCCAGCAGGTGCCCGGGCACGGTGATGATCGCCAGGATCGCGGCGAGGACGAGATACGTGGCCCGCCAGTCGTACCGGCCGACCAGCGCCGCGGTCAGCGGGGCGAAGACGGTGCTGGCCAACCCGGCGGCGAGGGTGAGGATCATCAGGGCTTTGACGTATTTGTCGCCGTACCAGCGGGTCAGCGCCGCAAACGCGGGCGGATACAGCACCGCGCCCATCGCGATCCCGGCGGCGATCCATCCGGCGTAGAAGATCGGCAGGTTCGGTGCGGCCGCGACCACCAGCAGGGACGGGACGGCCACGACGGAGCCGGCGGTCATCACGACCCGGGGCCCGATGCGGTCGATGATCCGTCCCACCGGGATGCCCGTGAGTGCTGCGGCGAGTTGGGAGAGGGAGAAGGCGGCGGTGAGCACCGGCAGCGACCACCCGGTGTCCGCCGAAATGGACACCGACAGCACCGGGAACGCGTAGTAGAGGATGCCCCAGCTGGTGATCTCGGTCAGGCACAGTACCGCCAGCACCCGCCGCAGACCGGTCTCGTCGAGGGACGCGGTCTGCGGCAGGGTCCGGGTGCCGGTCACCGGGTTATCCGCCCGCGCGGGTGGACAGGGCGATCAGCTGCGGGTCCGGGGCGGCGCAGCACCCCACGGATTCTTCCGCTGCCGCCGGGGTGTCGGGGTCGTCGAACACCCCGGCGCCGCCGCACACCCCGGTCTCCGGCAGGGTCAGTTCGACCCGGGCGGCGGCCTCGTGGTCCCCGGCCAGGGCGGCGGCGATGCTGCGGACCTGCTCGTACCCGGTCATCGCCAGGAACGTCGGTGCCCGCCCGTAGCTTTTCATCCCGACCAGGAACACATTCGGCTCCGGATGCGACAGTTCGGCGACCCCGTGCGGGTAGACGGTGCCGCAGGAATGCACGTTCGGATCGATCAGCGGCGCCAACTCGGTGGGGGCCTGCAGCACCGGATCGAGGCCGAGGCGGATCTCCGACAGCCAGGACAGGTCGGGGCGGAACCCGGTGAGCGCCACCACCCGATCCACGTCCTCGATGCGGGCGCCGGTGTCGGACACCAACACCACCCGGTCACCGTGGGGTTCGATGGTGGCGGTGCGGAACCCGGGAACCACCGTCAGCAGTCCGTCGTCGACCGCGGCCTTGGCGCGCAGGCCGAGGGCGCCGCGGGCGGGCAGCTGGTCGTCCTCGCCGCCGCCGAAGGCTCCGCCGACGTCGCCGCGGCGCAGCACCCAGCTGATCCGAGTGCCCGCCGCCTGCTTCTCCAAATTGGCCAGGGCGACGATGGCGGTCAGCGCGGAGTGCCCGCTGCCGGCGATCACGATGTGCTTGCCCGCGTACCGGGCGCGCACCTCGGGGTCGTCGACGTTCGGGACCCGGTATTCGAGGACGTCGGCCGCTGCTTTCTCGCCGAGCGCGGGCAGGCCCTCGCCGCCGAGCGGGTTGGGGGTGGTCCAGGTCCCGGAGGCGTCGATCACGGCCTGGGCGGTGATGCGGTCCTCGGTGCCGTCGGCACGGCGCAGGTGCACCGACAACGGTTCGGTGTCGCGGCCGGCGTCGACGACCCGGTCCCGCCCGCGACGGGCCACGCCGACCACTTCGGTGCCCAGTTTCACGATGTTGCCGAGTGCGGCGGCCAGCGGGACCAGGTAGTCCTGGGTCCAGTCCTGGCCAGTTGGATACGCCTCGTCGTCCGGGGCCGTCCAGTCGGTGGTCTCGAGGAGGCGGCGGGCGGCCGGGTCGATCAGCTCCCCCCACCGGGAGAACAGCCGCACGTGGTTCCACTCGGCGATCGCGGCACCGGCGCTGTCACCGCGTTCGAAGACCAGCGGGGTCAGGCCGCGTTCACGCAGCTGGGCGGCGGCGGCGAGGCCGATCGGTCCGGCGCCTACGACGACTACGGGCATGGTGTTCATCTCGAAAATCCTTCCATCGACGTTCATCGATCTTCTGCTATCGGAGAGTATCGACGTGCGTCGATGAATACAACCATCGATGGATATCGATATAGTGGTGGGCATGACTTCCCTGGACATGCCCACCGTCCGCACCCCCGGCGAAGTGGATGCGTTGGCGCCGGAGGACGCGGCCACCTACGCCGGGTGGTTCGCCTGCCTGGCCGATCCGACCCGGGTGCGGCTGCTGCATCAGGTCGCCTCCCGTCCGGCCGGGATCACCGTGGGCGAGCTCGCGGAGGCCTTGGGGATCGGGCAGCCGACCGTCTCGCACCACGTCCGCAAGCTCGCCGATGTCGGTTTCGTCTCGGTGCACAAGCGGAGCACCAGCACCGTCGTCATGGTCAACCCGGCGTGCTGCACCGGGTTGCCGCACGCCGCGGACGCGGTGATGGGGGTGCTGACCCCGCGCCCGTGCTGCCCGGACGACCTGCCCGACGACGTCACCGTCCGCCCCATGGCCGAGCAGGATTGGGACGCGGTGCGCCGGATCTACGGCGAGGGCATCGCCACCCGCACTGCCACCTTCACCACCGAGGTCCCCCTCCAGACCGCTCTGGACGCGCAGTGGCTGCCGGGGCATCGGTGGGTCGCCGAGATCGACGACATTGTGGTCGGCTGGGCCGCGCTGTCCCCGACCTCCGGACGGGACTGCTACGCCGGGGTGGCCGAGAACTCCGTCTACGTCGCCGACGGCATGCGCGGGCGAGGCGTCGGAAAGGCACTGCTGCGTACCCAGGTGATCGCCGCGGACGAGGCCGGGCTGTGGACGCTGCAGACCTCGATCTTCCCGGAGAATCGGGCCTCCATCGCCCTGCACCACTCCGCCGGGTTCCGCACCCTCGGTGTCCGTGAACGCATCGCCCAGCTCGACGGGATCTGGCGGGACACCGTCTTCCTCGAACGCCGTTCTCCTGTCGCCGGATAACCTCTCGAAACAGTTGGGGCACATGATGTCCGAGCCGCCACCGGTTGATCGGGCCGCGATCGCCGCCGATCTGGAGCGGGCCCGGGTCGCGTTGCACGAGTTGGTCGACGGCGCGAGTACCGAGCAGCTCGCTCGGCGCTCGTCCGGCACCCGCTGGACCAACGAGCAACTGCTGTTCCACATGGTGTTCGGCTACATGGTCGTCCGGCGGCTGCTGATCATGGTCCGGGTATTCTCCCGGCTGCCCGACCCGGTCGGCCGAGGGTTCGCCCGCGCCCTGAACGCCGCGACACCGGTGTTCCACCAGATCAACTATTTCGGCTCGTGCGCGGCGGCCACCGTCTTCAACCAAAGGCGGATGGGCCGCCAATGCGACCGCGTCATCGCGAAGCTGCAACGCTCCCTCACCCGGGAATCCGAGACGAACCTACGGCTCAGCATGGCGTTCCCGGTGCGCTGGGATCCGTTCTTCACCGAGACCATGACCCTCGAGCAGGTCTACCGATACCCGGGCAAGCACTTCGACTTCCACCGCGCCCAGCTCACTGTCGGCTGACGCATTCCGCCGAAAATCAGCTTGCGTGCGTCCTTCCGGGCCGGCCGTCGTCTATTGGTATGCCGACATCCGGCACCCACCATCGAGGACGAGGAAACGACATGACCACCATTCCCACCGATACAGACACCGACCGCGCGCTCAAGGCCAAGCACCGGGCGTTGTGGGCCTCCGGCGACTACCCGACCGTCGCCGCCGAGCTGATTCCGACCCTCGGCGAGGTGCTCGTGGAGGCAGCCGATATCCGCGCCGGCCAGCGGGTGCTCGACGTCGCCGCCGGCAGCGGCAACGCCGCGATCCCGGCCGCAGCGCGCGGCGCCACCGTCGTCGCGTCGGACCTGACGCCGGAACTGTTCGACGCAGGGCGAGCGATCGCCGCCCAGCGCGGCGTCGAGCTGGACTGGGTCGAGGCCGACGCCGAGGCATTGGCGTTCGACGACGACAGCTTTGACGCGGTCATCTCGGTCGTCGGGGCCATGTTCGCGCCGCACCATCAGCAGACCGCCGACGAGATGCTGCGCGTCTGCCGACCCGGCGGCACCATCGCGATGATCAACTGGACACCGCAGGGTCTGATCGGCAACCTGTTCAAGACCATGGCACCCTACGCACCGCCCCCGCCGCGCGGTGCGACCCCGCCGCCGTTGTGGGGCGACGAGCAACACGTCCGCGACTTGTTCGGCGACCGGGTGACCGCGCTCGACGCGCACCGCCAGTCGCTCGCGATCGACCGCTTCGCAGACCCGACCGAGTTCCGGGAGTTCTGGAAACGCAACTACGGCCCGACGATCGCCGTGTACCGCCACAATGCCGCGGATCCGGATCGGATCGCGAACCTCGAGCGGGACTTCCTGCAATTCCTCACCGCGTGGAATCGGGCCGATGCGCCCCGTCGGACACACTACGACGCCGAGTACCTGCTCGTCACCGCGCGCAAGCGGTAGCCCGCATCGGCCCTCGGTCACCGGCAGCGCATCGCCTGTTGGGTTGCCTCCTGATTCGACACCTGTCAATATCGACGTATGTCGAATCAAAATTCGGAGAGCGGTGCCTGTTGCTCACCCCTGGCACGCGAACCGTTGACCGAGGACTGGGCCGGCGATCTGGCCCGGATGTTCAAGGCCCTGGGTGATCCGGTCAGGTTGCGCCTACTGTCGCTGATCGCCTCCCACGCCGGGGGTGAAGCCTGCGTCTGCGACATCTCCGCGACGATCGACCTGTCGCAGCCGACGATCTCGCATCACCTGAAGGTGTTGCGCTCGGCCGGACTGCTGGATTGCGAACGCCGCGGCACCTGGGTGTACTACTGGGTGATCCCCTCGGCCCTGCAGCAACTGTCTGCCGTGCTGCTTACCGAGGGCGGACCGGTCGTCCCGTCCGAGGCCTGCACCACCACGGAGGTGCCGGCGTGAGCGAGGCCACCACCGCACACCAGCACCCGGCCGTCGTCGGCAAACTCTCCACCCTCGACCGGTTCCTGCCGGTGTGGATCGGCATCGCCATGGTCGCGGGTCTGCTGCTCGGCCGGATGATCCCCGGCCTCGGCGACGCGATGTCCGCGGTCGAGATCGACGGCATCTCGCTGCCGATCGCCCTCGGCCTGCTGATCATGATGTACCCGGTGCTCGCGAAGGTCCGCTACGACCGACTCGACACCGTCACCGGTGACCGCAAACTCCTCATCGGTTCGTTGGTGCTGAACTGGGTCCTCGGCCCGGCGCTGATGTTCACCCTCGCCTGGTTGCTGCTGCCGGACCTGCCGGAATACCGCACCGGCCTGATCATCGTCGGCCTGGCCCGCTGCATCGCGATGGTGATCATCTGGAACGACCTGGCCTGCGGTGATCGAGAGGCCGCCGCCGTCCTGGTAGCGATCAACTCGGTGTTTCAGGTGGTCATGTTCGCCGTCCTCGGCTGGTTCTACCTGTCCGTACTACCCGGCTGGCTCGGCCTCGAGCAGACCACCATCGACACCTCGCCGTGGCAGATCGCGAAGTCGGTGCTGATCTTCCTCGGCATCCCCCTGCTCGCCGGCTACCTCACCCGCCGGTTCGGGGAAAAGGCCAAGGGCCGCGAATGGTACGAGTCGACATTCCTTCCCCGCATCGGGCCGTGGGCGCTCTACGGCCTGCTGTTCACCATCGTGATCCTCTTCGCCCTCCAAGGCGAGCAGATCACCTCCCGGCCCTGGGACGTCGTCCGGATCGCCATTCCCTTGCTGGCGTACTTCGCGATCATGTGGGGCGGTGGCTACACCCTCGGCGCCGTCATGGGCCTGGGCTACGAACGCACCACCACCCTGGCGTTCACCGCCGCCGGCAACAACTTCGAACTCGCCATCGCCGTCGCCATCGCCACCTACGGCGCCACCTCCGGACAGGCCCTCGCCGGTGTCGTCGGACCGCTGATCGAGGTCCCCGTCCTCGTCGGCCTGGTCTACGTCTCCCTCGCACTGCGCTCCCGGTTCCACACCTCCGCCACGGAAGGCCCGCTCCGATGACCATGCCCAGCGTGTTGTTCGTCTGCGTCCACAACGCCGGCCGCTCCCAGATGGCCGCCGGATTCCTCACCCACCTCGCCGGCGACCGGATCGAGGTCCGCTCCGCCGGGACCGCCCCGGCCGAGACCGTCAACCCGGCCGCTGTCGCGGCAATGGCCGAACTCGGCATCGACATCTCCGGCCAGTCCCCGAAAATCCTCACACCCGACACCGTCGAAAGTTCCGACGTCGTCATCACCATGGGCTGCGGCGACACCTGCCCCGTCTTCCCCGGCACGAGCTACCGGGACTGGGCCCTCGACGATCCGGCAGGCAAGGGCGTCGAGGCGGTGCGACCGATCCGCGACGAGATCAAGGCGCGGGTCGAAGCCCTGATCGCCGAACTCGTCCCCATCGCGCCTTGACGGGAAGTATCCATCTGCGCCCTCCCCGGCTGGCGAGAGGAATGGCGCCCCTCTACGACGCCCGAGGCGAGGACATGGTCGGTGCGGCCGTCGCACTCAACGTGCAGCTGTTGCGAAAACTCGATCTGGATCCGGAACGGCTGAGCCGGCACTGATCACGTCGACGACGGGTTCGGTGATCCTGTGCAGCGCGGACACCAGCCGGTCGACCGTGTCGGTGACCGCCGCGACGTAGGCGTCGGGGCGGATGACCCACACCTCGCCGGGTTTCGCGTCCAGCGCGGCGGTGAGGACACCGGTGGTGTCGATCTCCGACAGCCGGACCAGACGGATCGGTGTGTGCACCGCGCCGAGGGCCGCCGTGCGCATCTCGTCGGCGTCCACGCCGTCACCGAGCAGCAGCAGGATGCCGTTCCTGGCGATGTCGCGGAGCCGGGTGCCGCCACCGTCGCGCAGCATTACCGGGGTGTCGGGCACGAGGATTCCCGGCGCCGCGGCCGGTGTGCATCCACGATCCGGACGCCCGGCGAAGATTCGTCCCGGATCGTCTGTGGTCAAGGGTGATTCGACGTACCAGAACGGCTCGGCGAGGCGGCCGCTGTCGACCTGCGCCCGCGCCTGCGTGTCGGTGACCGCCGCGGTGAGCACGTCGCGGCGGTGCCGGTGCTGCTCGTCCGACTGCGGGACGAGGAAGTCCATCGTCGCCGTCGTGACGGCGATGTTCTCGACCGCCGCCGCGTGCCGCTCGGTGTGATACGTCTCGAGCAGCGACTCGTCCGCCCAGCCGCGCAGGACGAACGCCAGCTTCCAGGCGGCATTCTCGGAGTCGGCAACACCCGAATTCAGACCGCGGGCGCCGAACGGGGACACGATGTGCGCGGCGTCGCCGGCGAGCAGCACCCGGTCGACGCGCATCCGGTTCGCGACCCGGGAGTGGAAGCGGTACACCGATTTCCACACGATGCGGTAGTCGGTGTCGCCGATGATCTTCCGGATCCGCTCGTCCAGCGCCCCCGACCGCTCCTCGGCCTCGAGGTCGTAGTCGCCGGGCACCTGCCAGTCGATGCGGAACGTGGAATCGGGGCAGGGGTGGATGAGCACCTGCCTGCCCGGGTTCCACTCCGGGTCGAAGTAGAAGCGGCGCTCGTCGGCCCAGCCGGGGATGTCGGCGGCGATGTCGCAGATGAGGAATTTGTCGTCGAACGAGCGGCCGTCGAACGTGACCCCCAGCTGCTGCCGGATCGTGCTGCCCCGCGACCCCACCGCGACCACGGCGTAGTCGGACTCGATCACCCGGTCACCGTCGTCGGTGCGGCACGTGATGGTCACGCCGGTCTCGTCCTGGTCGACGGACGTGGCCTCGTGCCCCCACCGGACGTCGATCGACGGTGTAGCCGCGATCCGCTCGTCGAGTAGTTCCTCCGTGCGGGCCTGCGAGATGTTGACGAACGGCGGGAACGACGAGATGCCGCGGTCGACGAACGTCTGCGCGAACAGTTCGTGGTCGCGGTGGAACGTGCGGGCGCACCCCCACGTCACCCCCTCGTCGGCCAGTTGACGGCCGACGCCGATCGCGTCCCACACCTCGAGGACGTCCCGCTGCTGGCAGATGGCCTTCGACCCGATCGGATCGCGTTCGGCCCGGGCGTCGAGCAGCGTGACCGGTATGCCCCAGCGGGCCAGCAGCAACGCCGTCGTCTGCCCCACCGGGCCGTTGCCGACGACGGTGACGGTGCCGCCTCGGGTGTGTCGTCTTCCCATGATCCTCGCCTTGTCAGTGTGAAACGGTGACGGATTTCAGCCCTGCAACTGGTCCCAGACCTCGCGGTCGCGCTCGGCGGTCCAGATGACGGGCCGTTCGATGCCGGAGAGTTCGTCCCACACGCGGGAGACGTCGAACGGGAGGCAGTGTTCGAAGATCGGCCAGTGCCCGTACTGCTCGTTCAGTGCGGCGTGGGTGGCTTCGAACGCTTCCTTCAGGGTGCCGCCGCGCTGCTGCACCGCCCCGACCTCCGCGAGCATGACCTCGATGAAGTGGCGGGTCTGCTCGATCGCGGCGTCGACGGCCTCCCGGCCGTGGGAGACGGCGCCGCGTCCGCCGATGAGGACCTCGGCGCCCAGCGCCTTGATCCGGTCGAGGGTGCCGGTCGACCAGTCGCGGTGGAAGGCGTCGCCGGTGTAGAGCGCGGCCTGCGCCTCCACGAGGTCGCCGGCGAAGAGGATCTTCTGCTTCGGCAGCCACGCGGTGATGTCACCTTCGGTGTGCCCGCGGCCGAAGTGCTGGAGCACCAGGTCGCCACGCCCGCCGCCGAGGTCGATGGTCAGCTTGTCGGCGAACGTCAGGGTGGGCCACGTCAGTCCGGGCACCGAGTCGGCGGCCTTCGCGAGGCGCGGCATCCGACCGAATTCGCTTGCCCAGTCTTCCTTTCCACGCTCCTCGATGAGGGCGCGGGTGGTCTCGTGCGACACGATGGTCTCGGCGTCGAACGCGGACGCACCGAGCACGCGGACGGCGTGGTAATGCGAGAGCACCAGGTAGCGGATGGGCTTGTCGGTGTGCTCGCGCAGCTTGCGCAGCCAGTCCTGAGCGGCCACGGGGGTGGCGAGCGCCTCGAAGCAGACGACGAAGTCTTCGCCCTCGATGGCGCCGATGTTGGGATCACCCTCGGCGGTCAGCGCGTACACGCCTTCGGCGAGAACTTCCAGGGTCTGTTCCTTCTCGCCGAGGTCGGCCGAGGACGCGAAGCTTGTCGGGCTCATGCGATGCACCTAACTAATCAAAGGTTTGATTGATGGTGACCACAGTAACCCGGCTCACAAAATAATGAAAGCCTTGATCAAAATTTGTCCGGGATTTCTCCGCCCTACCCCACCCCGCCGCGACGAACGGGACGCTCGTGGCGTCAGATGCAACGAGCGTCCCGTTCGTCGCGGAAGGGGAGGCGGTGGGGACGTGCTCACCCCGCGAGCAGCACGCCCACCAGCGCGATCGAGGCCACCCAGACGGTGGAGATCGTGGCGAGGACGAAGGGGCGGGCGCCGACCTTCTTGATGGTGGCGATCTGGACGCCGGCGCCGAGGGCGAACATCGCGGCGGTGAGGAGCGCGGTCTGCAGGATCTTGGCGTCGGCGAGCAGACCCGCGGGCAGCAGGCCGGACGACCGGAGGCCGACGCAGGCGAGGAACGCGACGACGAACAGCGGGACGAGCGGCGGGCGCTTCACGTCGGCGTCGTTACCGGCGAGGGAGCGCTGCCGCACGCTGAGCACGGCCATGACCGGTGCGAGCATGAGGACGCGGGCCAGCTTGACCACCGCGGCGACGCCGAGGGCGGCACCGCCGATCGCTCCGCCGGCCGCGACGACCTGCGCGACCTCGTGGATCGACCCGCCCGCCCACAGGCCGGCGTCGGTGTCCGAGAGCCCGAGCGCCCGCGACAGCAGGGGGATCGCGGGGATCATGAGGGTGCCGAAGATGACGACGAGCGCGACGGCGGTGATCACCTCTTCCTCGTCGGCGTCCACCACCCCGTCCACCGCCGCGACCGCGGCCGCACCGCAGATCGAGAATCCGCAGGCGATGAGCAGTCGTTGCGTCCAGCTGAGGCCGAGCAGTTTGCCCGCGAACATGGTGCCGACGATGCCCAGGCAGACGATCGAGACGACCACGACGATGACGCCCCAGCCGAGTCCGAGGATGTCGCTCAACATCAACTGCAGCCCGAGGAGGGCGATGCCGACCCGGAGCAGTTTCTTGGCGGAGAACTGCAGTCCCGGGCGAAGACGCTCGGGCAGTCGCGTGACGTTCGACAGTACGGCGCCGAGCACGATGGCGATCAACAGCGGGCTCACCGTCGGCAGGAACCGGCCGATGCCCATCGCGAGAGCGGTGGCGGCGGCGCACAGCGCCAGGCCCGGGAGGACAGTCGCCGTGGCGGTCTGCAGCCGCGGCAGCGTTCCCGTGCTCTCGACGCGCTGTTCCTCGGGCTTCGATTCGCTCAGTTCGGTGCTCATGCTCCTACGGTCCGTCACTGCGGCACTTTGCGATAGCCGTCATTTCGGCATGAACACATATCAATCAGATATGTCTTGTGGCAGGGTCATATACTCGGTGCATGTCCCGCAAATGGCCGGAGTTTCCGGTGCTCGAGTTGCTCGTCGGAGTCGACGACCACGGAAGCCTCAGCGCTGCCGCCAGACTCGCGGGCATGGCGCAGCCGAATGCGAGTCGCGCCATCAAGCAACTCGAGCGCCAGTTCGGCATGACCCTGCTGCAGCGCAGCCCGACGGGTTCGATACTGACGCCACAGGGCACGGTGATCGCGCACTGGGCGCGCCGGGTGCTGTCCGATGCGTGCAGGCTGCTCGATGTGGCCGAGGGGCTGCGCGCGGAACGCTCGGCCGAGTTGACGGTGGGCGCCAGCATGACGGTGGCGGAACATCTGATGCCGGGGTGGCTGGGACAGTTCCGCCGGTTGCACTCCGACGTCACCATTCACCTGCAGGTGCACAACTCGACTCAGGTGTTCGAGCGCATCAACAACAGGATCTGCGACGTCGGGTTCGTCGAGTCGCCGACGGTGCCGCGTCCGTTGAAGAGTCTCACGGTGGCACGCGACCGGCTGGTCGTCGTCGTTCACCCCACCCATCCGTGGGCACGGCGGCGAAAAGCACTGTCCGTCAGCGAGTTGGCGGTGACACCGCTCCTGGTCCGGGAACCGGGATCGGGCACCCGGACCACCCTCGACGTGGCGTTGCAGGAATACGAACGGGCCGCACCGCTTCTCGAACTGGGCAGCGCCGCCGCGATTCGTACCAGCGTGCTGGCCGGGGTCGGACCGGCGGTGATGAGTACCCTCGCGGTCGCCGAGCAGGTCGCCGCCGGGGAGCTGAAGGTGATCGACGTCGAGGGCCTCGAACTCGACCGGGTTCTGCGGGCCGTGTGGCGGGGCGCGCGTCAGCTCGACGGTCCCGCAGGCGAACTGGTGCGCCTGGTCCGCCGGGTCGGGGCGGAGAACTGACCGGCGCTCAGCCGAGCAGGAACGTTGCCGCGCCGGCCGCGATCACCAGCACGATGACGGCGGACCGAAACACGCCCGGCGGCAGTCGCCTGGCGATCGCCAGTCCGGCGACATTGCCGATCACCGCCGCCGTCACGAAGATCGGGAGACGCGGCCAGAACATCGACTCCGTGATCTCGTCGTGGAACCACAGGACACCGAGCGCCATCACGTTGGCGACGATGAAATAGCCTGCGAGATCGGCGATGAACGCCAGCGGTGGCAGCCGCGCACGCATCAGCAACAACACCGGGGGCGGTCCGTTGAGGGAGGTCGTGGTGCCCAGATAGCCGCCCACGGAGCCGGTGAGGACATGTGCGGTGGTGGAGGGGGTCCGGGTGGTTTGGGTCCGGGTCGGGAGTGCCATCGCGACCCCGCACAGCATGACCACGACTCCCGCCGCCGGCTTCAGATACTGTTCCGGCACCAACCCGAGGGTGACCGCACCCAGCCAGGCGCCGGGCAGACTGCCCCCACCGAGCAGTGCCACTCGTCCCCAGCTGATGTGTTCGCGCAGGTGATACGCCGCGCCGATGCGGGTGATCAGCCCGGCGACGAGATTGACGAATACCACTTCGGGAACGGCGAATCCGATCATCAGCATCACCGGCGTCGCGATCAGGGCCGTCCCGAACCCGGTGGCCCCTCCGATGACGGAGGCGATGCCGATGCACAGGGCACCCACGAGGAGCATCGTCATCGCGACTCCCTTCTCGATCCGGTGGCACGGTCCCGTGCCTGGTCCGCCGCTCAGATGGCGAGGGATTGGACTGCGCTCACCAGCGCCATCAATTCGATGTCGCTGCCGGTGCATCCGCGGGACAGGTCGTTCCACGGCGCGGCCAATCCTTGCAGGATGGGCCCCAAGGCTATTGCACCGCCGAGCCGCTGGGCAATTTTGTACCCGATGTTGCCGGCGTCGAGGTTCGGGAACACCAGGACGTTCGCGCGGCCGGCGACCCGGGACCCGGGCGCCTTGGACGCGCCGATCTCGGCGACCAGCGCGGCATCGAACTGGAGGTCTCCGTCGACGTGCAACTGCGGGTCCCGGACGCGCACCCGTTCCGCGGCCTCGCGGACCTTCTCCACGCGCGGATGGCTGGCGCTGCCCTGGGTGCTGAACGACAGCATCGCCGCGATCGGGGTCTGCTCGGTGAGCTGGAAGTGGGTGGCGCTGGCGGCGAGCGCGATGTCGACCAGTTCCTCGACCGTCGGGTCGGGGACGACGGCGCAGTCGGAGAACGTCAGCTGCCTGCCGTCCGGCAGCAACATCAGGATCGCACTGGACAGGGTGCTCGAACCCGGTGCGAGTCCGACGATGCGCAGTCCGGCACGCAGGACGTCGGACGTCGGTCTGCTCGCACCCGCGACTCCGGCATCGACCACCCCGGCGCGCACCGCCGCCGCGGCCAGGCACACCGGGTCCGACAGCGCCGACTCGATCCGGTCGGGATACTTCGCGAATCCCGATGCGACGGCGTCGCGGATCGCGGGGTCGGCGGCGGCCTCGTCCAGGTCGACGACGAGTTCCTCGGCCAGCGGAATGCCCGCGGCCTCGGCGGTGCGCCGGATGACGTCCCGCCGCCCGAACAGGCGCGGGGCGACGACGCATTTGTGGTGCAGATGGTGGGCCGCACGGATCGCGCGTCCGTCCTCTCCGTCCGCGAGGGCGACGGTCCGGTTCCGGCCGCTCAGGGTGGCGGTCCAGTGGTCGATCAGAGACGAATCATTCAGTCGTGCAATGTCGGTGGGTGGTGCAGTGGTGGCGCCCGGGGCCATGGCCTCGCTCTCCCGTCGATACGAAGAGGGGTGGCGGTCGTCGATCACGACGCGACGAGCGGCGGGGAGATCATCAGCATCGTGGCACCGCGGTCGTCGCCGCGCAGGATCACCTTGGTGCGGGCGAACGCCTCCGGCAGCACCTTGCGCAGCACCGTCAGCGACTCCTGCTCGGTGAACTCGCGGCCGCTGTCGCTGTCCGCCATCAGTTCGATCGCGTAGAAGAATCCGGTGCCGCGGACGTCCTTCACGCAGCGGTGCGAGCGCATCAGCGAATCGAGTGCCGTCTTCAGCTTCGGGCCGCGTGCGCTGACGTTGCCGAGCACGTTCTCGTCGCGCATGGCGGTGATGTTCGCGACCGCGACCGCCGTCGACACCGGGTGCCCGCCCCACGTCGCGCCGTGGGTGAACACGCCGCCCTTGGGCGAGTCGTAGAGTTCGCGCACCAGCTGCTCACGCACGATCAGACCGCCGAGCGGGGCGTATCCGGACGTGGAGCCCTTCGCGAACGTGATCATGTCCGGCACCACACCGGTGAGTCCGTGTCCGAACCAGTGCCCGAGGCGGCCGAATGAGCAGATCACCTCGTCGGAGACCAGCAGGATCCCGTGCTTGTCGCACAGTGCGCGCAGCGCCGCCCAGTATCCGTCCGGCGGGACCAGCGCGCCGCGGCCGTTCTGGACCGGCTCGGCGAAGACGGCGGCGATGGTCTCGGCGCCCTCTTCCTCGATGACGGCTTCGATCGCGGCGATGCAGTCGAGTTCGTTCGCCGGGCCGCAGTCGCCGAGGTAGCCGAGCGTGTTGGGTACGGAGCGGACGCCGGGCAGCAGCGGGCCGAACGGATCCTTGATCTTGGGCAGCTGCGTCACCGAGAGGGCGCCGAGAGTGGTTCCGTGGTAGGCCATCTCACGGCTGATGATCTTGGTTCGCTGCGGGTTGCCCTGGCTGCGGTGGTACTGCCGGGCGAACTTGACGGCCGTCTCCACGGCCTCGGAACCCGAGTTGACGAAGAACGTCGTTCCGAGGTCACCGGGCGCCAGATCGGCGATCAGCGCGGACGCCTCGATCGCGGGAATGTGGGCGCTGCCCCAGTTGGACGCGTACGCCAGCGTCCCGATCTGCTCGCTCGCCGCCTTCGCGATGTCGTCGCGGCCGTGACCGATGTTCACGCAGAACAGACCAGCCAGACCGTCGAGGAAACGGTCTCCCTCGGTGTCGATCAGATAGCTACCCTCACCCCGAACGAACACCGGAAAGTCGCTTTCCCAGGTGTCCTTGCGGGTGAAATGAGGTCCGAGGTGCCGACGGGCCCGTGCTCGCAATTCGGTGACGTCCACGACCATCTCCTTCGTTGTCGAATGGCTGTGATCCACAACATACCGCCGAGGCGGACCGCAGGTCAGAACCAGAACAGCGGTATTCGATGGGTCCAGACTGGTCCCCGTAGACGGTCCCCAACTGGTCCTTCTGGTCCCATGCCAGAGTGATCCAGACTTCGGTATCGCTCGGGGACCACGGCATGTGGTCGGAGCGGAACAGCCCCAGCTAACGGAGGTCTCAGATGAGGATCGGTATCCCCAAGGAAGTCAAGAACCACGAGTACCGGGTGGCGGCCACTCCCGCCGGTGTCCACGAGCTGGTTGCCCACGGGCACGACGTGTTCGTGGAACGCGGTGCGGGGGAGGGCTCGTCGATCGGCGACGACGCCTACGGCGCGGCCGGCGCGAAGATCCTCGACAGCGCCGACGCCGTGTGGCAGAGCGCGGAACTCCTGCTGAAGGTCAAGGAGCCGATCGCGGAGGAATACCACCGGATGCGTTCGGACCTCACGCTGTTCACCTACCTGCACCTCGCCGCGGGTGAGGAGTGCACCCGGGCCCTGCTCGCCGCCGGCACGAATTCGGTTGCGTACGAGACGGTTCAGCTTCCGGACGGTTCGCTGCCGCTGCTGTTCCCGATGAGTGAGGTCGCCGGCAGGCTCGCTCCCCTCGTCGGTGCGCAGGCACTCATGCGCCCGGAGGGTGGCCGGGGTGTGCTGATCGGCGGCGTGTCCGGTGTGTCCCCGGCGCGGGTCGTCGTGATCGGTGCCGGCGTATCGGGCATGAACGCCGTCGCCGTCGCCGCAGGCACCTGGGCCGACGTCGTCCTGTTCGACAAGAACGTCGACAAGCTGCGCGCGGCCGACCGCATGTACCAGGGGCGGATCCGGACCCTCGCCGCCAACGCCTACTCCATCGAGCAAGAGGTCATGCAGGCCGACCTCGTCATCGGCGCCGTGCTGGTCCCGGGCGCCAAGGCACCGAAGATCATCTCGAACTCGCTGGTTTCACGGATGAAGCCGGGCAGCGTCCTCGTCGACATCGCGATCGACCAGGGTGGTTGCTTCGAGGACTCGCGGCCCACCACCCACGCGGACCCCACGTTCAAGGTCCACGACTCGGTGTTCTACTGCGTGGCGAACATGCCGGGAGCGGTGCCCCACACGTCCACGTACGCGCTCACCAACGTGACCCTGCCGTACACGCTGCAGATCGCGGAGAAGGGCCTGGCCCGCGCGGCCCGGGAGAACGCCGCACTCCGCGCCGGCGTCAGCACGATCTCCGGACGCCTCACCAACGATGCCGTCGGTGCCGCACTCGGGATCGAGTCGGTCGGCGTCGACGACGCGCTCAACCTGGTTTGATTTCGCCGCCGGCCCGGCATACTGAGAAGTGCTCGTTCGGGAACTTCTCGGCGTGCCGGGTCGGCCTACACCTGGCCACTCTTGGATCCACAGGAGGCGATGCGTGCCGAGAACACTGATCGAGATCGACCGCAATTCCGCCGAACCGCTCTACCGGCAGGTTCGACGGGCGATCGAACACGGCATCGCCAACGGACTGTTCGATCCACGCCACCGCCTCCCCAGTTCACGGGAACTGGCGGTCGATCTCGCGATCTCCCGGAACACGATCAACCTGGCCTATCAGGAACTGATCGCCGAGGGGCTCGTTCAAAGCCACCAGCGCTCGGGCATGTTCGTCAATCCCGACATGATCGAGACGCTCGCATCCGACGCCCGCGCCACCATTCCGCGCATCGACTGGTCGTCCCGTATCCGGCGGTACCCCGACGCCGACGTTCCGCACATCGAGAAGAACCTCGACTGGCACAGCTACCCGTATCCGTTCCTGGCCGGGCAGATCGACATCCGCAGCTTCCCGGCCCGCGCGTGGGTCCGCTGCCTGCGCGACGCGCTGTACCAGCCGCATGCCTACGCCAGCCTGCAGGACAGCGTCGGCGCGGACGATCCGATGTTGATCGACATGATCCGCCAGCACCTGCTGCCGTCGCGCGGTATCGAGGCCGGTGCCGACGAGGTTCTCGTCACCGTCGGTTCCCAGCAGGGGCTGGATCTCGTCGGCCGCGTTCTCCTCGGACCCGAACACCGCGTCGCGATCGAGAACCCCGGCTACCTCGACGCGCGACACATCTTCCTGCGCACCGGCGCTCAGGTGTACGGCATCGACGTCGATGCGCACGGCCTGCGCCCGCCGGAGACGCTGCGCGGCACGGACCTGATGTATCTGACGCCGAGCCATCACCATCCGACCAACGTGACGCTCGGCATCGACCGGCGGCAGCGTCTGCTGCAGCTGGCCGCGGAATCCGGCACCGTGATCGTCGAGGACGACTACGACAGCGAGTTCCGCTATCACGGCAGTCCCAGCCCGGCGCTCAAGGCCCTCGACTCCAGCGGCGATGCCGTGTACCTGGGCACATTCTCGAAATTCCTGGCCCCGGGTCTGCGCCTCGGCTACCTCGTCGGACCCGCGGATCTGGTGCGTGAGCTGCGCAAAGCCCGCCGGTACGTGCTGCGGCACCCACCCGGTCATCAGCAGCGGGCCCTGGCGATGCTCATCGACAGCGGCGAGTATCACCGCGCGCTGCGCCATCACCGCACCCAGATGAAACACAAATGGGAACGCCTGTGCGCGGCCGTCGACAAGTATCTCCCCTGGCCGCAGGAGCCGTACCCGCCCGGCGGGGTCAGCCTGTGGATGACCGGTCCGGAGAATCTCGACTGCCGGGTGCTCGCGCGGGAGGCCGAGGCCCGCGGCGTCCTCATCGAACGGGGCGACATCTTCTTCACCCAGCCGGTACCGCCCCGCAACCACTTTCGCATCGGCTACGGGGCGATTCCCCTGCGCTCCATCGAGGAAGGCATCGCCCTCCTCGGCCAGGCGTGCCAGGCGAGTTTCCGCTTTGGCAGGTAGACCCCGACAACACCCGCGGCCCGGCCGCACCATTTGACTAACGATGGCCGGCACGTCCCGAAAGTCGGCCGTTGCCGGAACGAGCTGCGCCGCAGAGGTCCCGATAGCTCCGTCCGGTGACGAATCCCGAATCGGGGCGACAAACGGGACATCAGACGATCTGCTCTGGATAGTTGTGCGCTGTTTTGGGTGTATCCCATTCGACGGTTTCTGATCCATGGCCGACCTATCATCGAAACAACCGAACGGATCCGATGAGTTCGTCGCCCGCGGCCGGTCCAAACTCGTAACACCCGAGGAAAGGACACCGCCATGTCAGAACTTCTCGTCGACTTCATCACCTCCCTCGACGGCAACGCATCGGGAGAGGGCTGGCCCGGGTTCTGGGGCCTCGAGGGCCCGGAGTACCTCGCTTGGCTCGGCGAGCAGCCCGAGGTCACCTACCTCATGGGAGCGAACACCTACCGCCTGATGTCAGGCTTCGCCGCCGGCGAGGTCCCGAATGGCCAAGATGAGTTCAGGGCCGAAGAAGAGGCGTCCGTCGACGAGCTCACGCAAGCGTCCAAGGTGGTGTTCTCCTCCTCGCTGGAGGAGCCACTGACGTGGGCAAACTCCACGCTCGTCCGCGACGACGCCGTCGAGACGGTCCGCGCCATGAAGTCGAATGGCTCGGGGCTCCTCAGCACGATCGGCAGCCTCAGCCTGTGCCGGTCCCTGCTACGGGCCGGACTCGTCGACCGCTTCCGAGTCGTGATGTTCCCGGTGATCACCGGGGCTACGGGCGCAGAACGCATCTACGAGGGCTACCCGGACGTCGCCCTCGAGATGATCGAGCACCGGACCTTCGACGGCCGCATCCAGCTGGTCGAGTACAAGCCACGCGTGCTCGAGCACCCGCCGCTCGGCGCCCCTGCGTGACGTCGCCCCGTCCGCTTCGTACGAACACCTGGCCTTGGCCGAGCTATGAGTCCACTCGACAAGGGTAGGTGATCGCACGCTCCGACTCCGTCCTTCTCCGCAATGCCGAGAAGGTTGGGACCCGCTGACCAGCGGACTGAACAATGTGGCAACGCAGCCCGGCGGTGTTCCTTCCATATTGATGAGGCGGGCAGGGCGTACAGCGACGTACCCTTCACCCGAAAACGCTCGGTAGTCCTGACTGTCGACTTCAACGTGATAGCAAGGAACCCGCACTTGCCCAGGCGCTTTGGCAATGCCTCAGACGTGTAGGTTCCGGCGCTTCGTGTCGGTTGCTCAGTCCGGTGCGTCGGATTCCTCATGCGCCAGTACAGGAGCCGCTCTGCCATCCAGTCTTTGACCTGCGAAAACGTGCCTGGTTCGGGTGTCCTACCGACACGAAATGTGGAAACCGACACCGAAACGTGGAACCTGCAAGACGCTGTTCCGGAGCACTCTCACAGCCCCCTTGGCGGCTTACTTCCGGTTTATGCGCGCGGTTGGTGACGAGAATTCCGCTTCCCGCACCGCCTTCCGGGAAGCCGGTAGGTCAACGTGATCCGCCGCGGTGAGTATTTCCTGTTGTCGAGTTCTCGGGCACTGCACGCGATGCCCGGCCGCGAGAAATTCTGGGGGGGGGTGCGGTGTGGCGGTTAGGTCGTTCGACTTTCTGGTCCCAGAATTGCGGGTATGGCCGAGATCGTTGCTTCCCGCCGCCGGGGGCGGCCCAGTAAGGGAACCCGTGCTGTGGTCAAGGCGCTGGTGCCACCGGAGCTCAAGGAAGCAGCTGCCAGCGCCGCGAAGGCGCATGGCATGACCGCGAACGACTACATCACGGCGCTTATCGCGGCCGACACCGGCCTGACCGAGCTGATGGCATCGATTCAGGAGAGGCAGACCGCGACACAACGATCCGCGGAATCCTGCAGATCGGGACCGTGACGGATCAGCGGTCTGGGCAGTGTGTGGCGACCTGTGTGCTCGTCGCGATAGTGACAGTAGATCGTCCGCCGTCAGCGATGATCGCAGGACTCCGCCGGAACGAGAAACGTCAACGCGACACTGAACGCCCCCGACGGATCAGTGCACGTTACGGCACTATTTATTGCACGAAGGGACAGGCCCATGACCCGCACCATCGCGGTGGTCAACCACAAAGGTGGTTCCACCAAAACCACGAGCACCGTCAACCTCGCCCAGGCCCTCGTCGAAGCCGGCTACACCGTCCGTGTTGTCGACCTCGACCCGCAATGCAACGCCACCACCTGGCTCGGTGCCACGCCCGAGGCCGTCGACAACGATGTCCTGTCGGTGCTGATGATGGTGGCGAGCATCGAGGATGCCACCACCATCACCGCCTCCGGGATTCACCTCGTTCCTGCCACCAAGGAACTCGATTCCGTCGGGCCCTACTTCCTCAAGAAGCCCGGTGCGCACGGCGTCCTGCGCAAGGCCCTCGCCGGCGCCCCCGATGTCGACTTCAACCTCCTCGACTGCCCCGGAGACTTCGACCACCTGACCATCAGCGCACTCGTCGCCTGCACCGACG